>JALTBU010000098.1 GCA_027008345.1 Nautiliaceae bacterium
CTTGTAAAACACAAAGTTTTCGGAACCGGAAGAGTCCTTGGAATTAACAAAGCTGGCAAAAAAACCAAACTTAAAATTGATTTTGGAGGCACTGTAAGAGAAATTTTAAGTGATTTTGTGGAAAAAGCGTGAAAAATGGAGATTTGAAAATGCAAAATGTAGAATGTGAAAATTTATTATTTGTTGCAAACAAGCCTATGTTTATAAGTTCAAATAAATTTTTAAATCAGTTAAAGAAAAAATACGGTATTAAAAAAATGGGATTTTCCGGAACGCTTGATCCGTTTGCAAAAGGAGCTTTAATAATAGCAAGCGGACAATATACAAAACTTTTCAGATTTTTAAAAAAAACTCCAAAAACATATATAGCGACTCTTATGCTTGGAGCTTATTCCCCTACTCTTGATATAGAAAAAATTGAAAAAATTGAAAATTGCGAAAAAAAAGACATTGAAGAAATAAATAATGTTTTAAATTCATTTCTTGGAAAACAGACTCAACTTCCACCTGTTTATTCGGCTAAAAAAATAAACGGAATCAGAGCTTATAAAACAGGAAAAGAGGCAAATAATGAATTTTTAAATAAAAAAATAGAAATAGAAATTTTTGATATAAAACTTATAAACTATTCACATCCTTTTATTACATTTGAAGCAAGTGTCAGTGAAGGTACTTTTATAAGAACACTCGGTTATGACATAGCTATAAAGCTTGGCTGTATTGGAGCACTTACATATCTTGAAAGGGTAAAAGAGGGAGAATTTAAATATGAATGCGAAAAAAAACTAAATCCTTATGATTATATATGGCCCCAAGAAAACAGTTATGAAAACACGGAAGATTTGCTTTTAGGCAGAAAACTTGATATAAATAATTTTGCTATAAAAAAAGAAGGTATCTATAAATTAAAAGCTGATAATTTTTTAAGTATTGTCGAAATAGGAAAAGAAATTAAATATTTGGTAAACAGGATTAAAATATGTTAGTCATTTCAAGAAAAATAAATGAAAAAATTAAAATAGGCAATGATATTGAAATAGTAATACTTTCAATTGATAAAAATCAGATAAAAATAGGAATAGAAGCACCTAAAAATATTTCCATATTAAGAAGCGAGCTTATAGAAAACATAAAAGATGAAAACATTAAAGCTGCACAAAATATAGATATTTCTACAATAAAAAATTTCTCAAAGGTTATAAATGAAAATAAAAGCACACGCAAAAGTTAATATTTTTTTAAAAATCACCGGATATGACGGTTATTATCATCTTTTAAATTCAAGATTTATGAAAGTTAAAAATTTATATGATGAAATTGAAATAGTAGAAGCTGAAAAATTCAATATTATAGGAGATATAAACTGCGTTTTAAGAGATAACAGCGTTTTTAAGGCATATATTGCTTTAACTCAGGAATATCCTGATATCAAAAAATGGTTTATAGGAAAAGAGATTAGAATACATAAAAACATACCTGAAATGGCTGGACTTGGCGGAGGAAGCAGCGATGCTGCGGCATTTTTAAGGCTCGTTAATGAAAAAAGCGGCCTTAATCTCCCAAATGAAAAACTTGCCGAAATAGGTAAAAAAATCGGTAGCGATGTTCCGTTTTTTATCTATGACAGTGATGTGGCGGATGTATACGGAAGAGGAGACATTGTAAAACCAAGAGATGAAGAAGCTTTGGACATTGAAGTTTTCACGCCGCCTGTTGAATGTTCAACACCTGAGGTTTACAAAATGTATAAAGAAAGATTTTTTAATCCTTCTCCAACAGACCTTGATAAACAAGACACCAAAGAAATATTACTAAATCATTCACCAAGTGAGCTTAATGATTTATTAAAACCTGCATTGATGCTATATCCTGAACTTAACAAATATTTAGATAAAGGATTTTTCAGCGGAAGCGGCAGTAGTTTTTTTAAACCTATCCTTTAAAATCAAAATTTTTAACTTCTTTTTCTTCCTGAAACTCTTTTAATTTTTTTATTTTTTGCATCTCTTTAAAAAGTTCTGTTTTTTTAGATAAAAGCATATTATTTATTTTTAAGATATAGTTTTTAATCTCCTGCGCTTCTTCAACAGAAGAAAATTCAGGAGTTTTTTTTGATATTTCTTTTAATTTTTCAATGTCTTCATTTATAAATGCAAGCTTTAATTCATTCAAAGTAAATGTATCAGCTGACACCTGTTTCCTCTTTCCATGCTTCGATAAGTTCTTTTAACACATGTATAACCTGGTCTATATACTCAGTTTTATTTTCTGCATTTGCTTTTGCAAGAAGCTCTATTTGATAAGCATATAATCCATTAAGATAATAAGCTATCTGTCCTCCTTTTTCGAAATTAAGAGAATTAATAAGTTCTACAAAAATATCAGATGTTTTGTTTATATATTTTACTTTATTTTCTATATTTCCATCATTAATCGCTTTTTTTGCAAAATTTGCAAATCTAAGTGCTCCTTCATAAAGCATTAAAATAAGTTTTGCAGGGTTTTCAACATTCATATTCAACTGATTGTATCTGTTTACCAGATTATTATTGTAAGTCATTTTTCACCTTTATGAATTAGAGTTCAATGCCTGTTTAATTGTCATATCAAGAGCATTGCTCATAGTATTGAAGTTATTAATCATATCGTCATATGCGGCAAATTGTTTAGCCATAATATCATATTTTGTTTCAAGATATTTATTAAGTGACTCAATTCTTTTTTCATAATTATTTTCTTCTGTTTTCAATTCCTGAGATAATAGTTCAAGTGATGAATGATCACCTGTTGCTATTCTGTCAAATTCAGTTTTTACTTTTGTAAAAGCCATTGTCGTGAATCTATTAACTAAATCGGGATGATTTTGAAAACTTTCTTTAAATTTAGTTGCATTAAAGCTTAAAAGTCCGCTTCTATTTAGACTAAGTCCTAAATCTGCCGCTGTAAAAAGCCCTTTTGCAGTATATTTGTTTCCATCAAAATCTACTCGGGTTGTATCATAGCTTAACATTGTTCCAAAGATATCATTATTTAATTTACCTGGCAGCATTGTAAATTCACTAAATCCCTGAAAAAGACCTACATTTCCAGAATCTTTATTAAAAGCTGTCAGATTTTGAAGATTGCTTATCATTGCATTATAATCAGCTACAAATTTTTGTATAGATTTTGTTATTTCATCAATATTACTGTTTATTTCAATATGAGAAAAACCAGTAGAATTTAAATTTATTGTAACTCCAGGGATTATATCTGTAATTTTATTTGATTCTCTTTCTATTTCAACACCGTTATATTTAAATTTTGAATTTTGTGCTATTTGAAGTCTGTTTGAATTTGTAAAATCTGTATTATCATTAAAATTTGTTAAAAGATTAGTGTCATTAATTGAAATATCCCCTATTGCTTTTAAATTAAATTCAATTTTTCCATTTGTATAGGATGCATCAACTGAAATAGAATTACCATTTGAATCAGTTAGTTTTCCATTTTTTAAATCATTTACAAAATCATTTACACTTTCTCCATCATTTACATCCATAGAGTATTCAGTGCCGTTTATTGTTATTGAAAAAGTCTGTGTTGCCCCGCTGTTGTTTACAGAATCTGTATCAGAATCAAAATTTGCAGATGCATAAGTTATATTATTTAGACCTAAATCATCAATACCAAAATAATTAAATTGAATTGTATTATCTGCTCCCGTATTATTTGCTTTTAATATAAGTTTATATGGATTATCTCCTACACCAGTATTAATAATTTGAGCGGTAACTCCTGCATCGGAATTATTTATTGCATCTTTCAAATCATTAAGAGTTGCTCCGCTTTTAATATTTACTGTTACACTGCTTCCACCAACACCTATTGTCAAAGTTGCGTCATTTGAAGTAATTATACTATCACTTGATGAAAATCCTTTTGATTCATAAACATCATTTTTGGCTAAATTCTCCACATCTATATCAAAACTTTGGGGCTTCACCCCATCATTTGCATTTACATTCACACTACTGCCACTGACATTTGTATTTACTTTTGCAAAAAGAGTTCCATCAGCCAAATCCATAATATCAGTTTTTACAGTTGAAGCAATAGTGATAAATTCACTAAGTGCTTTTTCTCTTTTTTTTGTAATATCAAGTTTTTGTTTTAAAGGATCTATCATTAAATGTTCGTCCGCTTTTTTAAGCTTGTCGATAACATCATATTTTAATACTCCACTCCCTATTCCAAGTGAACTTAATGCTCCAAAATCACTTCCCATTTTTATCCTTTTTTATCAAAAAGCATTCCCACAAGTTCTTTCATTTTCTCCATTAATTGAAGTGCTTCCTTAGGTGGAAATTCTCTGATTATTTTATCTGTTTTTTTATCAATTACCATAACTGTCAATTCTTCAACTTTATTATTATATTTAAATTCCAAATCAGTATTTAAAGGATTCATTGCTTCGTTTAATTCTTTAACTATATGCTGTAATTCCGCTTTTATCTCTTCTTTTGATTTTTTCTCCATCATATCTTTTTGAATATCTTCAATTTTTCGATTGTTTAAATTTTCATTTTTATTAACATTTTCAAAATGTTTATCATATGAATTATTCTGGATATTTCTAATTGAACTAAATATATCCATAATATCTCCTTGATTTTCTTAAATTATATATCGTCAAAATTTAAAAAAACTTAATTTTTTGATAAAATTATATAAAAAGGCTAAGATGAAAATAAAAATCAATTGTGATTCCCCTCTTTTACAGGAGTCTTTGGAAATTTTTTTAAAAGATTTTATTAGTGAGGAAGGTATAGTAATCAGCGATAATCCCGAAAAAGGAACTATCATAATAGGAGAAGATATCAAAAAACCTTTTACCAAAGCTTCATTACTAATACAGTTAGAAAAACTTTTTAACATAAAATCTCAACAACCCTCTTTTGAAGAGGCACTTGATATATTAATTGATGATTTTTCACAAAACCTTAAAAAATTAATAAAGGAATACTATGGAAAAGGGTAATATAAAAATTATTGGAGGAAAATACAGAGGTAAAAAATTATATATGAACGAAAAAGAGACAACAAGAAGTACTAAACAGATACTTAAAGAGTCTGTTTTTAATTCAGTGCAATTTGACGTGCCTGATTCCACATGGGTAGAAATGTTCAGCGGTGTGGGAAGCATAGGACTTGAAGCAATAAGCAGAGGAGCTAAAAAAGCCTATTTTATAGAAAAAGACCCAAATGCCGCAAAAGTTCTTAAAAAAAATATCGACTCTTTAAAAGAAGAAGACAGTGAAAAATGTGAAATAATTCTTGGTGATGCGTTTGAAAGAATCTGGGATGTGATTGATAATCTTAAAAGGAATAAAGACAGGGCATTTTTCTATTTTGATCCTCCGTTTGCCATAAGAGAAGGATATGAAGATATTTACGAAAAAGTTCAAAATTTAATAAAAACAATGCCTAAAATGAATGTTGAAAAAATACTTATAGAACATCAAAGCGATTACGATTTTCCAGATATACTTGGAAAATATAAAAAAACAAAAACAAGAAAATTTGGAAAAAGTTCAATAAGTATTTATGAATAGACAATAAATGAACACTAAAAACTTATTTTTAGAGAGATTTTACTCTTTTATTTTAAATGAAAAAAATTTTTTTAAAGAACATAAGAAGCTATATATAATTAATTTTTTACAACTTCTTAAAAAAAATTACCCACAATTGATGGTTACCGAAGAGACAAAAAAGACAATTGGTAATTTTTACGATTCGCTTTTTTTAAACCCGGCACTTAAAAACGGAAATTTCAAATATATTCTGGATATGAAAGAATTTTTGGACCTTAATAGAATAGAAAGCAAAATAATAAATAAAACTTTTCTTTTAACGGCAAACCATTACATAAAACATATATTTCCAGAATCGGACATTGAAAAACTCAAAACACTCTCTTTACTTCTTGATTTTTATTATAAATTTATAAATTCTCATTTAAAAGAAGAAAACCTCTTTGAAAAACTTCCTCTGTTTTTGGAAAAAATCTATAAAAGCAATTCAACTCTTATTTTATTCGGTGTTTATAAAGGAATTCCGATATCAAACAAATCAAAAATAATAGAAATAGACAAGGGAAAAAACACTGTTTTAGTTAGTGCAAATAATTATCAACTTATTGCGGCAAAATTTCAAAAAGATATATATCTGCTTGACACAAAAACAAATAAAACATTTAAAGCATATGTAAAAGATATCATTACTTATAAAAAAATGCTTCTTTTATCGGACATAAAAGAGATCAAAAGAGAAGCTCTAAAAAGAAATTATATTAGAGTCCAGCCAAAAAACATTATCAATATAATTATTATTCACAACTCCCATAATTATACTGGTAAAATTTATGATTTATCCGTAAAAGGCGTAAGTATAATAAGCGAAAAAAACATTCCTATCAATATAAACGACATTGCAACAGTAAAATTCAAACTTTTTACAGACAGGGAAGTTATATTCAACTTTTCAGCCGAGCTTAGAAGTATAAGCAAATTAGATGATTATTACAGATATCATTTTTATTTTGAACCTACTCCATCAGAAGAAGCAGAACTTGAAAAATATATAACAAGAAGGGAAAAAGAGATAATTTTTGAATTAACAAATTATATAAATAAAGAATTTATTGAGCTCTAAGGGAATAAAATTCTTTTTTAAATTCTTTAAATTTTCCCTTTATAATAGCCTCTCTTGCATCTCTTACAAGATTTAAGTAATAATGAAGATTATGAATTGAAGCAAGTCTGAAATATGTAAGTTCTTTTGCCTTAAATAAATGATTTAAATATGCTCTTGAATAATTACGGCATGTATAACAATCACATTTCTCATCAATAGGAGATTCATCAAGCTTATATTTTGCATTTTTGATTCTGAGTGTGCCAAAAGAAGTAAAAAGATATCCGTTTCTTGCATTTCTTGTAGGCATAACACAATCAAACATATCAACTCCCCTGTCAATTGCTTCTATTATATCCTCAGGTGTCCCTACTCCCATCAAATATCTTGGTTTATCTTCCGGTAAATGAGGAATGGTGGCTTCGATAGTATCATACATTTCCTGATTTTCTTCTCCAACACTAAGACCTCCAATGGCAAAACCGTCAAAAGTATTACCTTCATATTCAAGCTCTACTAAACTTTTGGCAGAAATTTTTCTAAATTCCTTATCAGTTCCACCCTGCACTATTGCAAAAAGATTGTTTTTTTTACCTTTTTTAACATGATAAACCAAACTTCTATATGCCCACTCAGTGGTTCTTTCAATTGACTTTTTAATTCTTTCCTTTGTATTTGGAAGTGCTATTAAATCATCTAAAACCATCATAATATCACTGTTGAGGTTATATTGAATATCTATAACTTTTTCGGGAGAGAAAAAATGTCTGCTTCCATCAATATGGGATTTAAACCATATCCCCTCATCATTGATTTTTACGTTATCCCCAAGACTGAATGCCTGAAATCCTCCACTGTCTGTTAAAAAACTTCTTTTATATGAAGTAAATTTGTGCAAACCTCCGAGTTTTTTTACAATATCATCACCCGGTCTTAAATAAAGATGGTAAGTATTGCCAAGAATTATCGGAGCATCGAGTATTTCCATCATATCAATTGCATCAAGACTTTTAACAGCCCCTACTGTTCCTACCGGCATAAAAATTGGAGTTTTTATTTCACTATGAGCTGTTTTAATTGTTGTAGCCCTGGCTTTTGCGTCAGTAGCATTAATTGTAAATTCCATAAATAACCTTTAAATGTTTGATATAATTTTGTGAAATTTTAACAAAAAGGGTTTTATTGAATAAAATTTTAATTTTTGCAGGTGCAAGGGAATCAGAATTATTAATAAAAAAAATAGTTAATTATCATTTAAATTTAGCTGAATTTCATATAATTTATGAAAATGAAGAGATAATTGCACCCTTCAAAGAAAAAAAAGAAAATTTATATTTTTATAAAATAAATTTTTTAGCTTATGATTTATACAAAAATCTACTTTATAAAGATTTTAATAAAATTATTATTTTCATTAAACACAAACAAGAAGCTGAATTTGTATTAAATAAAGTTAAATTTTCAAAATCCCCTATTCTTTTTGTTAAATTCTGGATGAATTTTGAAAATATCCCTCAAAAAAACAATATCGAAATTCTTGATTTACCAGAGATTCTCACAAATAAAATTATAGATTTTTTACCGGGAATTCCACTTTTTGCAAGGGATATCGGACTTGGCATTGGAGAAATAATGGAAGTTGAAATTCCAATATTTTCTCCGTTTGCATATAAATCAACCTCATATATCGAAGAGAGATATAATGTAAAAGTAGCAGCTATATACAGACAAAATGAACTCAAACAAGTTACCAAAAACACAACTATTTTACCAAATGACAAACTTTTAATAATAGGAGAGCCACAAATTTTAAAAGAACTTTATAATCAAATTAGAAAAAATATTGGTTCGTTTCCTCAGCCTTATGGGCAAAACCTTTATCTCTTACTTGATATGAAAAATATGGACAAAAAAGAAATTTCAGAGCTTCTTAAAAACTCACTTTTTTTACATAGAAAGCTAAAACATAAAAAACTTATTATTACAATCATAAATCCTTCTACTAATATAAAATTATATAAACTTTTTAAATTTCCAAATATTGACATTAATACCGACTATCACTTAACTGATTACAAAGAAAAACTTATAAAAGACATAAATGAACTTAATATCGGTCTTGTAATTACAAATAATTATTTTTTTGAAAAATTTGCACAAACCTTTTATGAAATAAAAAAACCAATATTCAAAAAAGGTATTGAATCTCTTAAAAAATGTCAAAATTTGACTGTAATTTTGCATCAAAATAATATCAAAAAAATAGCATCAACACTGTTTGATTTATCATATCAACTTGGTATTAAACTCAGATTTTTAAACGCAGATCCAGAAAATTCAAATACAGAAACAGTCGAATATATAAAACATCTTGCTAAACTTTTTAATTTTAACAATGTAGAATTCAGTGCAACAAAAGAAAATCCTATTATAAAATTAAATAAGGAAAAAAACATATGTATAGCAGAAGCCTTTAAAAAACCTCCTGTTAGCAAAGTTAAACAGATTCTTTTCCCTAAAATTGAGCAATCTTATCTTTTACTTAAAAAATTTAATCAGTTTTTAATACCTATTATAAAGGAAGAAAATGAAAGTTAATATCAAAACACCTAATAAAACATACGATATAATAATTGGCAAACTTCCAGAAATTGAAATTCCTACAAAAACAGCCATTATTACCAATCCGAAAGTTTCAGGACTTCATATAAATTATTTAACAAACCATTTAAAAACAAAAGAGTTACACATAATTACACTTCCTGATGGGGAAGAATATAAAAATTTTGAAAGTATAAATTATGCACTAGATAGACTTTTTGACGCTAAATTTGATAGAAATTCAACTCTTATAGCATTTGGAGGTGGTGTTATAGGAGATATGACAGGTTTTATTGCTTCAATTTTTTTAAGAGGAATAAATTTTATACAAATCCCTACAACACTTCTTGCCATGGTTGACAGCTCTGTCGGAGGAAAAACAGGTATAAACAATAAATACGGTAAAAATTTAATAGGCTCTTTTTATCAGCCGGAAGCTGTATATATCGACACATATTTCCTCTCAACACTTGAAAAAAGAGAATTTGCCGCAGGTATGGCAGAAATAATTAAAATGGCTGTTATGTTTGATAAAGATTTTTTTGATAAAATTAAAAAAGGTGAATTAAGTTTGGAAGAAATGATAAAAAGAAGCGTAGAAATAAAAGCAAATGTAGTAAACCAAGATGAAAAAGAAAGAGGTGTAAGAAGTGTTTTGAATTATGGGCATACATTTGGACATGTAATAGAAAATCTTACAAATTATAAAACATATCTTCACGGTGAAGCTGTGGCGATAGGAATGGTAATGGCAAATGAACTCTCATGTGAACTTGGATATTTGAGTAGAAAAGAAGCTGATGAGATTAAAGAAGTTTTAAAAAAACACGATTTACCGGTAGAATTTAAAATAAAAGATAAAGAAGAATTTTATAATCATTTTTTCCTTGATAAAAAAACAACTGACAATAAAATAAAATTTATTATTCCAGAAAAAATAGGTAAATATAAAATTGTAGAAAACATTGATAAAAATAAAGTTATAAAAGTATTGGAGAAATTTGAATGAAAAAATTTTTGTTAATTTTTTCTTTTTTCCTTTTTTTGTTTGGAGAAACCAACGCATCTAATATATCAAAAGAGACAAATAATTCCATTAGTTTAAAAACAATTCAATTTCTAAAAAACAATCTTTCACAAAATGAGTTTTATATAAAATATCTATCATATCTCCATTATAAAAAACTTGAAAATCAATTAAAAAAATATAGATATTTAGCAAGAAGAAATCCAAAATATAAAGAAAAATATGAATCTATTAAAACGGAACTTGAACTTTTAAAACAGAATAAAGATATTTTTAAAACAATGATTAACCTTGAAGAAATTCCTCCCCCTCCAACAATAAACAATCCTTTTGAAATATTTAACGCAATATCATATGAAAAAAAACTGAAAAATATAATCGATACAAATAAACTAAATTATAATAATTTTTTAAATACTTATGAAAAATTAAAAAAGTTATATGAAGAAGAACAAAAAGCAAAAATAAAAGACAATATGCTTTTAAAAGCTTTAAATGATTTTGAAATGATAAAAAATGTATATGAAACTAAACTTGATTCAATAGTATCACAAGCCAATATTTATAAATCTGAAATTGAAGAACAGATTAAAAAAGAAATAAACAAATTAATTACATTAGCAATTTTAATAGCTTTAAGTATCTTGTTTTTCACATTTATAAAATTTGTTATTAAAAAATATGTAAAAGATGAATCTGTTTATATTGCAAATAAAATAATAAATTTTATAAACCTTTCTGTAATTATTGTAATAATTTCATTTTTTTATATAAACAATGCGACATATCTTATTACTATTTTAGGATTTGCATCTGCCGGTATTGCAATTGCAATGAAAGACTGGTTTATGAATATATTCGGATGGTTTGTCATAATGACAAGCGGCAGTTTTAAGGTAGGAGACAGAATAAAAATATATATGCAAAACGGCAATGTAAAAATTGTTGGAGATGTTATTGACATAACACTTACAAAAATAGTAATTTATGAAGATGTAACACTGACAACCTATCTTTATAATAGAAGAGCCGGAAGAATTGTATTTATTCCAAATAATATCATTTTTACACAACCTGTTTTTAATTACACACATTATGGTTTATCCACTGTATGGGATGGAATAGATATTACAATAACATTTGATTCAAATTATAAAAAAGCTGTTTATCTGGCAAAAGAAATTGTAAATAAATATTCAAAAGGTTATACAGACATTACAAAAAGAAGAATTAAAAAGCTTAAAAATTTTTATAATATAAAAACATCAAATGTTGAACCGAGAATTTTTACATTTATAGAGGAAAATGGAATAAGAATCAGTTGCTGGTATCTTAATAATTATGCGCCTTTGAATCTTAGAAGTACAATTTCAGCAGAAATACTTGATGCCTTTAATAAAGAAGAAGATATTAACATAGCATATCCTACATATACAATTATAAAGAGAGAAGATGAAAAACTTAGCGAAACTCAAATACCTCTATAAACTCAAAGTTTCAGGGGTGGAATATTTTGAAGGATTTGAGAGTAAAGATACAGATATTAAAATGCCAAACGAACTTGAAGAACTTGAAAAAATATGTAAAAACTGTACGTTGTGTGATCTTGCCAAAACAAGAACGAATGTCGTTTTTGGAGAAGGGAATCCAAATGCAAAATTAATGTTTATAGGAGAAGGTCCTGGGGAGATGGAAGATAAGACAGGAAGACCGTTTGTCGGAAGAGCTGGAAAGCTTCTTACAAAAATAATAAATACCGTATTAGAACTGCAAAGAAGTGATGTTTATATAGCAAACATAGTAAAATGCAGACCACCAAACAACAGAGTTCCTACAATCGAAGAAGCACAAACCTGTAAACCGTATCTTTTAAAACAAATTGAAATAATAAATCCCCAAATCCTTGTATGTCTTGGCAAAACGGCTTTTATGTATCTACTTGAAAGTGATATGCCAATAAGTAAAGTGAGAGGACAAATTTTTGAATATAAAGGGAAAAAAGTGATTCCTACATACCATCCAAGTTTTCTTTTAAGAAACCCGAGTGCCAAAAAAGAGAGTTACAAAGATTTTTTACTCATAAAGAGTCTGTTATGAAAAAATTACTGTTAATCATACTTAGTGTCTTTTTATTTGCTGATACAAATCCTTTTGAATCAGAACAAAATATAACCGAAAAACCAAAAGAAATAAATGGAATAATAATTTATAATCTGCCTGTAATAGAAGAAAATCAAACACATAAAACACTAATAATTAAAGCTACTTCCAATGAAAAAAATGAAACAAATGAATCCAATATTACTTCTGGAGAAACAAATGCGACATATGAAGAAATTTTTGCAAATTCTATAAAAACAGTTAAACCTTCACTTGATGTTGCCGTCGTTATAGATAAAAAACTTTTCAAGCCATATCTGCTTTCCATAATAAATTCTTTAAATTCATATTTTATTTATAAAAAAGTAGATTTTAATCTCTCTATTTATGATATTAATGAAACAAATGATGCTTTAAAACATAAAAATATTATTTTTTATACTTACAATACCAACATTTTAAATTCTCTTTCAATGTATAATCAAAATAATTTTTATTTTCCAATGATAAATAAAGATGATACAGAAATAAACACAACAAATTTTTATTTTGGAGGAATTGATTATAAATCTCAATTAAACAAATTAAGTGAACTTATCGCACAAGACAATAACATAATAGCTATAAACGATGGAACTTTAATATCTCAAAAATTATTTGCAACAGAATCTCAGTATTTTGAAATTACACCTATTGGATTCCAAGAAATAAATTATGGAAATTTAAATGATTCATATGTTTTTTTAAATACTTCACCTCAAAAAAGCGTACAAGTTTTATCTGATCTTTATTATAAAAACATAAATCCAAAACTAATTTTATCTACTCAAATAAATTATTCACCAATATTAATAGCCTTAACTCAAAAAGAAGCACTTAATAAATTAATTGTAGCAAATTCAATAATAAATCCACCCTTAGAGCTCACTGAGATTAATAAACTTTTATCAAGTGATATTAAATTTAATTGGCTTAATTATTCGGCTTCTGTTTTATGTAATAAAATATATAATAAATTTAGCGAAGGAGATAAATATTTTATGAATGATTTTTCCTTATATATGTTTAATAATCAAATAAATTTTAAAACAAAACTTTATCAAGTAGTTTTTAAAGCCTTCAAAGAAATATATTTTCTCCCTTGATTTTTTTATTTTAATTTATTTGTTATAATTTCGCCAAAAAAGGATACAAATGGCTACTTACGTAATCGGGTTCCCAAGAATTGGAGAACAAAGAGAGCTAAAAAAAGCACTTGAAGCTTATTGGGCGGGGAAAATTTCTCAGGATGAACTTACAACAACTGCAAGTGACCTAAGAAAAAGACACTGGATTTATCAAAAAAATGCCGGCATTGATATGATCAGTATAAATGATTTCAGTTTTTATGACAATATGCTTGATACAACGGTTATATTAAATGCAGTACCCGAAAGATATAGAGATATAGAAAATTGTATGGACAGATATTTTGCAATGGCAAGAGGTGATGCAAACCATAAAGCTATGGAAATGACAAAATGGTTTAATACAAACTATCATTATATTGTACCTGAACTTAATGAAAATATGGAATTCAAAGCCAACACAGAAAAAATAAAACAAGAATTGAACGAAGCAAAAGAGCTTGGGATCACTCCTAAAATAAATCTTATAGGACCTATCACTTATGTAAGACTTAGTAAAGTTGAAGGTAATGCAGATAAAATTATTGAAAAATTAATCCCAGTATATAAAGAAATTATAAATGAATTTAAAGACTATAAAATTCAAATGGATGAACCTTATTTTGTAACAAATCCGACATCAAAAGATCTTGAACTTTTAGAAAAAGTTTATAATGAGCTTGCAAAAGATGCTAATATTTATGTAGCAACATATTTTGAACATTCAAACGAAGCAAATGAAGTACTTGCCAAAACTCCAATTAAAGGAATGTTTTTAGATTTTGTTGCAGGTGAAGAAAACAAAATCAAAGCTCTTGTAGATGCAGGAAAAGAAGTTGGAATTGGAATTGTAAATGGTAGAAATGTTTGGGTTAATGATATTGAAAAATCAGCTGAGTTTGTAAAAGGTTTAACTGAAACTGTTGATAGTAATAAAATCCACATTGGAAGCAGTTGTTCATTATTACATGTACCATACACACTTAAATATGAAACAAAAATGGATGAAGATATTAAATCTTGGATAAGCTACGCACTTGAAAAACTTGATGAAATAAGAGTTATTAATAAACTTGTTAAAAATGAAGAATTAAGTGAAAATGACAAAGAAGTTCTTGAAGGAAACAAAGTAGCAATTTCTACAAGAAAAACTTCTAATAAAATTCATGATCCAATTGTTCAAGATAGAGTAAGTAATTTAACAGAAAAAGATAAACACAGAAGTATGCCATTTGAAGAGAGAATTAAACTTCAACATGAAAATTTAAAATACCCTATTTTACCAACTACAACAATAGGAAGTTTCCCACAAACTCCTGAACTTAGAAAATTAAGAAGAGATTACAAAAATGGTGTAATTAGCGAAGAAGAATATAAAACACAAATCAAAGAAATGATTAAAGATGCTGTAAAATTCCAAGAAGAAATAGACCTTGATGTTTTGGTTCATGGCGAATTCGAGAGAAACGATATGGTTGAATATTTCGGTGAACAATTAAACGGTGTTGCATTTTCTCAAAATGGATGGGTTCAAAGCTATGGAAGCAGATGTGTTAAACCTCCTCTAATTTATGGAGATGTAAGTAGACCAAAAGATATGACAGTTGAATGGATAACTTACGCTCAAAGTTTAACTGACAGACCAATGAAAGGAATGCTAACAGGACCTGTTACAATGCTTAACTGGTCTTTTGTAAGAGATGACCAAAGCAAAAGAACTACGGCTTATCAAATGGCAATTGCAATAAGAGATGAAGTAGAAGCACTTGAAGCAGCTGGAATAAAAGTAATTCAAGTTGATGAAGCAGCACTTAGAGAAGGCTATCCTTTAAGAAACGAAAAAAGATCTGAATATGAAGATTGGGCAATTACAAGTTTTAGAATCACTACATCAAGCGTAAAACCTGAAACTCAAATTCACACTCATATGTGTTATTCAGAATTTAGTGATATTATGGACGCCATTGAAGATATGGATGCTGATGTTATTTCTATTGAAAATGCAAGAAGTGATAATTCTCTACTTAAAATCTTTAAAGAAAGAGGATATAAAGGTGAAATCGGCCCTGGTGTATATGATATTCATAGTCCAAGAATTCCTTCAACAGAAGAAATGGTAGAACAAATTAATGCAATTCTTGAAGTTTTACCTGCTGAAAAAGTATGGGTAAATCCTGATTGTGGTCTTAAAACAAGAAAATGGGAAGAAGTTAAACCAAGTCTTAAAAATATGGTAGAAGCTGCTAAAGAAGTCAGAGCCAAACTTAAATAATGAAAAAACTTCTTTTTTTCTTTCCTTTATTTTTATTTGCATATTTTTATCCTCTAAATTATAAATTTGTATTTATGAGAAATTGTATGCAAAATTCTTCTCTTAATAACAAATACAAATACTGCAATTGTGTATTTGAAAAAATAAAAGAAACCTATCCTTATGATTATTTTATCTATCATTCATCTGATGCTGATGTATTATCTAAAATAGCTGTTTTTTCAAAAGAATGTTTATATAAATAATTTGTTATAATTTTTTTTACATATTCTTGTCTTTTGAAAATGCTAGATTAGTATTTTCAAAATAGGAGTATGTAAATTAACAAAAGGAAGAAAATGAGAGAATATCTATTTAGTAGCGAAAGTGTAACAGAAGGTCATCCAGATAAAATGGCAGACCAAATTAGCGATGCTATACTTGATTATATAATTGAAAGAGACAAAAATGCAAAAGTGGCATGTGAGACATTACTTAGCAACGGATACTGCATTATTGCAGGAGAACTTAAAACCACAACTTATGCCCCTATGCAGGAAATTGCAAGAGAAGTAATTAGAGAAATCGGATATACTGATGCCAGATATGGATTTGATTATAGAACAGCCGGAGTATTAAACGGCGTTGGTGAACAAAGTCCTGATATTAGACAAGGAGTTGAAAGAGGTGAAGAAATTGGTGCAGGTGATCAGGGAATGATGTTTGGTTATGCATGTACAGAAACACCTGAGCTTATGCCACTTCCGATTATGTATGCACATAAACTAACAAAAAGACTTGCAGTTGCAAGAAAAGAAGCGATAATTCCATGGTTAAGACCTGATGGAAAAGCTCAGGTTAGTGTAAGATACAAAGACGGAAAACCTATAAGTGTAGAAAAAGTAGTTGTTTCTACTCAACATGAGCCTGATATTAATTATTCTGAAATAAAAGAAGCAATAATTGAAGAAATAATTAAAAAAGTAATTCCTGCACATTTACTTAGTAAAAAAGTAGAATATTTTATCAATCCAACAGGAAAATTCGTAATTGGAGGACCACAAGGAGATGCAGGTCTTACAGGTAGAAAAATTATAGTGGATACTTATGGTGGAGCTGCTCCTCATGGTGGAGGAGCTTTTAGTGGAAAAGATCCTACGAAGGTTGATAGAAGCGGTGCTTATGCGGCAAGATGGGTGGCAAAAAACTTAGTTGCAGCAGGAGCAGCTGAAAAACTAACCCTTCAAATAGCATATGCCATTGGTGTAGTTGAACCTGTAAGCATATATGTAGATACTCACGGCACTGCAAAAGTAGATGAGAGAAAAATAGAAGAAGCAGTCAGAAAAATTTTTAATTTAACTCCAAAAGGAATAATTGAAAGTCTTGATTTACTAAATCCGATTTATAGAAAAACAGCTGCATACGGACATTTTGGAAGAGAAGAATTTTCTTGGGAGAAAACAAACAAAGTTGAAGAAATAAAAGAATTTTTAAATTTAAAATAAAAGTTACAAAAAGTAATAAAAAATTGATATATATCAATTTTTAAGCAAATTTTAAGATATTAATGATATATTTTTAAGTACAATTAAATAAAAATAAAGGAGTCAAAATGGCAGTAAAAATTCTTGATATCTGCATTAATTGTGGAGCTTGTATAGATGAATGTCCAGTAGAAGCAATCGTAGATGACAGCGAAAACCCAACAGGAGAAGAAATTTATTATGTATATCCTGATAAATGCGTAGAATGTGTTGGATATTATGATCAACCTGCATGTGCAGAAGCATGTCCTACTGAGGGATGTATTGTTTGGGATGAATGTCAAGAAGGACAAACTTGTCATCCAAACAGATGTGAACCAGGAACTCCTGCTGTAGAGACTTGCTAAGTCTCTCTTCTTTTTTTCCTCAAATTTTTGTATAATTCCTCTCTAAAACCATAAGGAGAGAAAATATGGAAAGAACTCTTTCAATTATTAAACCAGATGCAGTGGCTAAAAATGTTATCGGTAAAATTATAGACAGATTTGAAAGCAATGGACTAAGAATTGCAGCATGTAAAAAAATCAAATTAACAAAAGAAGATGCAGCTAAATTTTATGAAGTTCATAAAGAAAGACCATTTTTTAACGATCTTTGCGATTATATGAGCAGCGGACCGGTTGTAGTAATGGTACTTGAAGGTGAAAATGCTGTATCAAAAAACAGAGAGCTTATGGGTGCAACTAATCCAAAAGAAGCAGCTCCTGGAACAATAAGAGCTGACTTTGCAGAAAGCATTGAAGCAAATGCAGTTCATGGAAGTGATTCACTCGAAAATGCAAAAAAAGAAATAGCATTTTTCTTTGCTGAGAGGGAGATTTTATAATTGGAAATCAATAAAACAAAAGAAGGTTTAACTCTAAAAGCAGACAGCACAAAAACAAAAGACGGTGAATATATTATTACAGGTAAAATTACCGGTGATATTGAAGTTGAATGTGTTAAATGTCTAAAACCTTTTTTAAAACATATTGATGAAGATATAAAATTTAAAGTAGTAAAACCACCATATAATGGTTTTGATGAAGAATACGATATAATTGAACAAGAAAAATTAAACGTTGATGAGATACTTGAAAGTGAAATTGAATCAATAAAAAATGATTTTTCTAATATTTGCGAAAGTTGTATAAAAGAAGAATTTAACGAAGAATTTTAAGGAGATATTATGGCAGTTCCTAAGAGAAGAAATTCAAAAACAAGAGCGGCAAAAAGAAGAACTCATTATAAAATCAAACTATCAACTGTAGTAAAATGTAAACATTGTGGGGCATATAAAAGACCTCACAGAGTATGTCCAAGTTGTGGTGAGTATTAATGAAAATTGCAATTGATGCAATGGGTGGGGACTTTGGTCCCGCTCCTATAATTGAAGGAATAATAAAAGCTTTAAAAGAAAAAGATTTTACAGCTTATATTGTTGGACCTGAAAAAGATTTAAGGCCTCTTATCCCTCAAAACCTACAAAATAAAGTTAGGTTTATAAATAGTGAAGATGTAATAAAAATGGATGAGAGTGCTACCGAGGCTTTTAAAAGAAAAGAATCCACTATTTATAAATCTATCGAACTACTAAAAAACGGTGAAGTAGACGCTGTTGTTTCAGCAGGTCACAGCGGTGCAACTATGAGTGTTGCGACTCTTAGACTTGGAAGAATTAAAGGTATCAAAAGACCGGCAATTTCTGCTTTTTTACCAAATATTAAACGTTCATATACAATTCTTCTTGATGCAGGCGCGAATGTTGACTGTGATGCCCAAAATTTATATCAGTTTGCTCTTATGGGTGACGTTTATGCAAAAGCATTTTTAAATAAAGAAAATGTTACAATCGGGCTTTTGAGTAACGGAGAAGAAGACACAAAAGGAAACTCAGTTACAAAAGAAACATTTGGAATGCTTAAACAACAATTTCCAAATTTTATAGGTAATGTTGAAGGTAGTGATATTTTTAAAGGTGAAGCCAATGTGGTAGTTACTGATGGATTTATTGGAAATATAGTATTAAAAACAAGTGAAGGTGCGGCTGAAACTATAGGAAAACTTATTAAAGATGAAATAAATAAATCAGGAATATTACAAAAAATAGGAGCTTTGCTTTTAAAACCTGTATTTAAAGGTCTAAAAAAAGCAACTGATTACGCTGAATATGGAGGTGCACCACTTCTTGGTATAAATGGTTGTGTTATAATAGCACATGGTAAAAGTAATAGCAAAGCTATAAAAAATGCAATTTTTCAAGCCATAAAATACGTAGAAAATGACGTAACTGGAAAAATCAAAGAATCATTAAAGGTACATTAATGTATGCAAAATTTACATCAATTGGCGCTTATGTCCCGCCTAAAATTTTAACAAACGAAGATTTGGAAAAAATAGTTGATACTAATGATGAATGGATAACTAAAAGAACAGGAATAAAAACAAGACATATTGCTGAAAATGAAGTAACAAGTGATTTAGCATATAAAGCAGCTCTTGACGCTCTTAAAAATGCGGATATGAAACCTGAAAATATTGATATGATAATTGTGGCAACAATTACTCCTGATTACTTTACAATGCCTTCAACAGCATGTGTCGTGGCGGATAAACTTGGAATTATAAGACCTGCAGTTGATATCAGTGCTGCTTGCACAGGGTTTATATATGCTCTAGCTCATGCAAAAGCATTTATTGAAAGCGGAATGTATAAAAATATATTAATTATAGGAGCAGAAACACTTAGTAAAATCGTAAACTGGAAAGACAGAACTACTTGTGTTTTATTTGGAGATGGGGCAGGTGCAGCTGTAATAAGTGCAACTGATAAAAAAGAAGAAGCAATAATCGATATAGATATTAATGCTGATGGAAAGTATCAAGACTATTTAATTACACCAGGACGAGGAGTTAAGTACGGTTGTGAAACAGATAGAATCTGGCTTGAAATGAAAGGAAATGAAACCTTTAAAGTAGCTGTCAAAACTCTTTCCCAATCAGTTAGGGACATATTAAAAAGAAATAATTTGACGGCTGATGATATAGACTGGTTTGTACCCCATCAAGCAAATTTCAGAATTATTGACGCTGTAGCAAGGGCTATTAATATGCCAAAAGAAAAATCTATATTGACAGTTCATAAATACGGAAACACTTCTTCTGCATCCATTCCAATGGCTATTAATGATATGGTAAAAGAAGGTAAAATAAAAAAAGGTGATTTAATGCTTCTTGATGCATTTGGAGGTGGATTTACATGGGGGAGCGCATTAGTCCCTTTTAATTAATCTTTCCTCACACTCCTCAACTGCCATTAATATATCAGTATTTATCTCAGGTACATGTGTCATACATATATTAAAAGGTATTTTAATATCATTAATTTTTAAGTTTTCAAGTCTATTTTTAATTCGTTCAAAAATTTTTGCACTCACTTCTAAATTATTAAAAATAATTATTCTAAACTGATTATCCCATCTGAAAACAAAATCAATATTTCTGACACTACTTTTTAGCAAATTTGCATATGTCTTAATTATATTATTTACCATATCTACTCCATATAAGCCTTCGAATACCGGTAATTCTTTTATTTCTATAAAGATAAACCCTATTGGTTTGTTGAAATCTTTATATTCTTCAATTAATACATCAAAATATTTTTTATTGTACACACCTGTCAATTGGTCTTTTATTACAATAAAAGAAATCTTTAAACTTAAAGTCTGAAAATCAATTTCCCCAATAAATTTTCCATTCTCACAAACAGGCATAAATAAAATTTTGTTTTTCCTCATCTGATAATAAATATCGATAATATGTAAATCAGCATCAAAACATTCAAGTGAAGATTTATCTTTTAAATAATTATATGCATTTTGTTCTTGAAGGTTATTCAAAAAAATATCGACAATTTCTTTTGGTGTCAGAACAAAAATTGGCTTATTTTCCTTTGTTACATATAAACGGAGTATGTTTTTTGCATGAAATTTAACAATTAAATCAGAAAGTGTTTTGTCTTTTAATTCTTCAATATCTATACTTTCGGCTTTATCTATATAATCTTTAAGATTCATAAAAAACCTTTTTAATTATTATTGTATCATAAAAATTTTTGATATAATTACACCTCAAACCCAAAAAGGAGTAGCTATGCCTAAAATGAAAACAAACAGAGGGGCGGCTAAAAGATTTAAAGTTAAAAAAAGTGGTAAAATCAAAAGAGGAAGCGCTTATAGAAGCCATATCTTAACTAAAAAATCACAAAAAAGAAAAAGAAAATTAAGAGCCCCAAAATATGTAGATGCTACTAACATCAAAGAAGTAAAATTATTACTTTGCATCTAATTTAAGTGAAGAAGAGGCTAAGTAAAGCTTGAAGCTTTCGCGCACTGCGCTAAGTTGCACAAAGTTGCACGCCAAAAATAAGGAGAGCAAATGAGAGTTAAAACAGGAACAGTCAGAAGAAAAAGACATAAAAAAATTTTAAAAATGGCAAAAGGCTTCTACTCTGGTAGAAGAAAACATTTCAGAAAAGCAAAAGAACAAGTTGAAAGAAGTCTTGTATATGCTTTCAGAGACAGAAAACAGAAAAAAAGAGATTTCAGAAAACTTTGGATTGTAAGAATCAATGCGGCTTGTAGATTAAATGATATAAATTATTCAAGATTTATCAACGGTCTTAAAAAAGCTGGAATTGAGCTTGATAGAAAAATTTTAGCTGATTTAGCAATGAATGAACCAGAAGCATTCGCTAAATTAGTAGAGCAAGCAAAAGCTGCTCTTTAATTTTTCTTTTTTTCTTTTTAAAAATTTAAATCCCCTGATACTAATTTTTTATAAAATATAAAACAAAAGAATAAATCAAATAATTAAAATTTAAAGTAAAATTTTATAAACACTCTTTCAGAATTTAATCTATCTCTTATACTTTTAATTTAAAAAACTCTTACTTGATTCAATATGCATAATTAATCTATAAAAATTCTTATCATTTACATATCTTCTAATAAACTTATACTAAAAACTCTAAATTTATTATCTCATTTTCATCTTCATAACTCATCAACCCATTCACTCATTCACCCATCCTCCTATTCACAAATTAACTCTTATCTTCTCCTTCTTTTACATATTCGTCTATTTTTTCCCTTAATTTCCTTTTAAGTACTTTTCCTGTTGCATTTTTCGGTAAATCTTCTACAAAATAGATATGTTTTGGAATTTTATAATTTGCAAGATGCTGTTTTAAAAATTTTTTAAGTTCTGTTTCTTTAATTTCCACTCCGTCTTCCAATTCTATAAAAGCCACTGGTATTTCACCTGCATTTTCATCTTTTTTACCTACAACTGCGCATTCTTTAATTCCAGGGAATTTTAAGCATATTTCCTCTATCTCTCTTGGATAAATATTTACGCCTTTGCTGATTATCAAATCTTTTTTCCTATCAAGAATATATAGATATCCGTCTTCATCAAGTTTGCCGATATCTCCTGTTAAAAGCCATCCGTTAACCAAAGTCTCCGCGGTTGCATCTTCTCTTTTATAATATCCTTTCATTACATTATCGCCTTTAACGATTATTTCACCTTCTTTACCCAATGGCACTTCTTCAAGTTCATCATTTACTATTTTAATCTCGACTCCCGGAAGTGCCGGACCAACTGACCCAGGTTTTTGAAGTTCTGGTCTATTAACTGCCACAACAGGAGAAGTTTCGCTAAGACCGTAACCTTCAAGAAGTTTTGCTTTTTTAAATTTTTTAGAAAATCTCTCTAATACTTCGCCAGGCAAAGGAGCCGCACCTGATATAAAAAATCTTACTTTATTAAACCAATGAAAATAAAAAGGAAGTTTAGCTCTTGAAAGTGCTGAATAAACATCAGGAACACCGGTAAATATCGTAACTCTTTTTAAAAGGGTCTGTTTTATAATATTGCTAAAAGGCATAATGGATTTAACTATTACTACGGCAGACGCACTATACATAGGCAAAAGAAGATTTACTGTCATGGTAAAAGAATGAAACATAGGAAGATAAGCTATAAACCTGTCTTTATAAGTCAGTCTTACAAGTTCATTTACACCTAAAATATTTGAAAAGATATTTCTATATGTAAGCATAGCCCCTTTTGGCTTTCCGGTTGTTCCGGATGTATAAATAATAGAAGCCAAATCATCAAGTTTAGGTGTATCTATTACTTCATGAGAATCAAATGTTGAGAGTATCTCACTAAAAGATATATTTTCTTCATCTACTTTTTCAATGTCACCTTCCCAGATTATTTTTTTAACGGAAGTCTTTTCTCTTATATTTTTAATATTTGACGAAAGTTTCTTTGAAGCTATCAGCATATTAGCTTCTATATCATTTAAAATATATGCTATTTCTTCTTCTTTTAAAAATGTATTAATCGGTACCGCCACTGCACCTATTTTCTGAATACCCTGCATTGCGATAATAAATTCAAGCGAATTTGTAACAAGCAAAGGTATTTTATCTCCTTTTTTTACTCCCATTAAATGTAAGGCTCGTGAAAATGTATCTACATATTTTTTAAACTCTCCCCATGTAATTTTTTTATCATCAATAAAATAAGCCGGCTTATTTTTGTATTTTTTGGCATTTTCTTCAATCATCTCATAAAAATTATTATATTTGTAATCCATATACCACCTTTAATTTAAACTTAATTTTGTTATTATAACAAATAAAAAAGGCCTGAAATGGAGCTTCCAAAAACCCAAAAAGAACTGCTTGAAAATCTTGAAACTCTCATAGCACAAACTTATATTGTAGAAAAAGAATTTAAAGAATTAAAGAACATTTTAAACGGGGTAATAGAGTTTTTACCTCAGGCTTTATGGGTAATTGATGAAAACGGTGAAATAATTTTACAAAACTCAAAAACAAAAAATTTCGATTTTATTCCAAATGACGGTGAAATCGAAATAAATGAAAAATATTTTCTAATTCAATCTTCATATATTAAAAATAAAAAAATTATTTCAGCAACAGATATTACTGAACAAAAAAGAAATGAAAGATTAATAGCAATGGGGCAAATGGCTGCCCATCTTGCACATGAAATTAGAAATCCAATAGCCTCAGTAAATATATATTTATCTCTTCTTCGAAAAAAATGCCCTCAAAATGAAATTTTAAATGAAATGAAAAGTTCTCTTTTAAGAGTTGAGAGGATTATAAAATCAACACTGCTTTTCAGTAAAGGAATTAATTTAAAAAAAGAAAAATTTCAAACATCAAAACTTTTTAATGAAGTTAATGATATAGTAAAATATTATCCTCATACAAAACAAATAAAAATAATTTATCCAAAAAAAGATATTGAAATCCAAGGTGATTTTGACCTTTTACTTCTTGTTTTTCAAAATCTAATAATTAATGCAATAGATGCAATTGAAGAAGATGAGATTGAAAAAGGAATAATTGAAATAATTTATAAAAAAGACAATTTTCATAATTTTATAATTATGGATAACGCAAAAGATTTTGAAAATACAAAAATTCTTTTTGAACCGTTTAAATCTACAAAAACAAAAGGTCACGGACTCGGACTTGCTTTAAGCAAAGAAATTATAAACAAACATAACGGTATTATCGATTTATGTAAAGAAAAAAAAGGATTCATAATAAAATTACCTAATAAATAATTTTTTCACAATCTTCTTTTGTAATACCCACACCATCAATACATTCTAAAAGACCGTCAGTTGCATTATAATCAATTTTTAAAATTTTATTTTGATTAAAAATATATTCGTATCTGTTATCATCATATTCTTTCCAACAGCTTTGAGTTTTATCTTCACATGCATAAACAGGTATTTTTAATACATATTTAAAAAGTTTACTTTCATTTTTCCCACTGTCAAGTTTTGTAGGATATCCATTGTCGTTTAAATCATTGTTACCATCCCCGTCAGGGTCCCATATAAAATCTTCATTAACAAGCCATTTTGAATGAATGTTTTCTATTGAATCTTGAACCGACGTTACAATTGATTTAATAGAAGCGTTTTTGGCATGAGTAGTCAAATTCATAAATTTAGGAACAGCAACAACGGCCAAAAGGCCTATTATTACTATTACAAAAATAAGTTCAATTAATGTAAAAGCTTTTTTCATTAAAAAGTTAAATTAACATCCACACTATCTTGGTTTCCAAGCAATGCTTTACAATTATTTTGTGTTTTTATATCGCTAAATTTAGTACAGTCAATAGAATATTCAACTCTTGAATTATTTACATCAAGTAAAACAGATGAAACAGTATTATTATTTTCAGGATCATTATAATAATATTTTCCATCATCTGTACCTGAATCATAATTCCAGCCTTTGCCTTTTAGCTGAATAATGTCTTCAAGTGTAAATGAAGAATTATTTTCCAAATCTCTCATATTTATTGATGCTTCAACAGCCTGTTGTGCCGCATCAATAGTAGTTTTAACTACACTGTTTGCCTCTGCATGCTGTTTTAAATTTAAAAATTTAGGGACTGCAACCGCTGCAAGTAAACCTATAATTACAATAACAAAAATAAGTTCAATTAATGTAAATGCTTTTTTCATTTTTTTCTCCTTTAAATGTCGGTTATTTTTTTAATCAGCCATAATGCAAAACCTAATATAATCCCACTTATAACTGCTATTATAATACTTCCGTTTTCTATATTCATAATTTTTACATTAATTTTACATCATTTAAAGGATTCTGTCAAATTCCACATTGGTAAAAAAATTCCAAGTGCAAGAGTAAAAACAAACCCTGCTATTGCCGCAATGAGTAAAGGCTCAATTAGCACTGCTATATTATCCACAATATATCTATATTGATTTAAATAATAATCGGCAATTTTTTCAAACATTTTAGTTATATTACCGCTCTCCTCACCAGCCTTTACCATTTGAATAATCATAGGCTCAAACAATCCAGTGTTTTTGAAACCTTCTGTAATACTACCCCCTTTTACTATCTCATCTTTAATAAGCATAAGTTTTTTTCTTAAATAAGCGTTTTCAACAATCCCTATTGCTATATCTGTTGATGTAACTATCGGTATTCCGCTTTTTACAAGACTTGTTAATACATAAATAAATCGCCCTATCATTGCGAGTTTTATTATATCGCCTAATATATATATTTTAAGCATCATTTTATCTATGAAAATATGAAATTTTTCATTTGTATTGTATATATAATTCATAATGCCAAAAATAACACCAGATAAAAAAATAATAATCAGAAAATATTTTTTAATAGCCCACTCAATCCACAAAAGAAATCTCGTAGGAAGAGGTAATTCTGTATTAAGCTGTGCAAATATAGCCTTAAAAGGAGGAATTACAAATAATATTACTATAATAAAAGCAATCATCATAGCAATTATTATAAACATAGGATATCTTGTGGCTTTTTTAAATCTTTTTCGATTTTCTTCTATTTCATTTAAAATTTCACTAAGCTCCTTAATCGCTAATGCTAAATCTCCGCTCTCTTCACCAAGTTTAATCATTGCAAGAGTGATAATTCCAAAATTTTT
>JALTBU010000099.1 GCA_027008345.1 Nautiliaceae bacterium
GCATCCAATACTTCAAGATAAATAAATCCCATAAGTCCACTTTTTATACCCTCAGCACTTAATGATTCATTTAATCCTTTAAGTAAAGAATAACTCAAAAGTCCTAAAAAATAAGCAATTGCCACTTTATAATCTTGCGAATCATAAACAATAATAAGCCCGATTATTATCGCAATCATTAAAGAGATATTATTTATTTTCCCAAATTTTTCCGCTGTGTTTTCGATAGGTTTTAACCATTTAATTTCTTTTTTTTCAAATAAAAAATCGCTAAACACCATCCATAAAAAAGCACCTCCGAATGCATATATGAATTTTTCTACACCAAGAAGTATTTCATGATATTTGTGCGGATTAAAAAGTGCGATGTTTACAGTCTCTACAAGTCCCAAATGTGCCGCAATCGCAACAATAATAATCGGAAAAACCAGTCTCATTCCTCCGACTGCTATTACCATCCCCCATGTCAGAAATCTTTTTTGCCAGATTTCATCCATAGATTTCAATATTTTGGCATTAACAACCGCGTTGTCAAAAGAAAGGGAGACTTCAAGCACTGCAAGAATTGCAGTTAAATAAACAGCCTCGAATTTCCCTATAAAAAAAGCCAATCCAAGACCGATTAATGCAATTAAAAAAGAAAAATAAAAAAATCTCAACTAAAATCCTTATATTTTGAAAAGATTTTCAAGTTTTGAAGTGTCATTTTTTTTCTCTTCTGCATCTTGAAGCTGAATTTTGTATTTTGTAAGCATACTTGCAAGTGTAATATTTACACCGTTTTTACCTATTGCTTTTGCTTTTTCGCCTGGGTCTACTTCTACATAAGCAACACCCTCTTTTTCGTTAATTTTTACATTTTTTACAATCGCAGGCGAAAGTGCTCTTGCCACATATATTTCTGGTTTGTTTGAATATTCAATTACATCAATATTTTCACCGTTTAATTCATTCGAAATTGCGTTGATTCTAACTCCGTTTTTACCGATAATTGTCCCGATAGGCTCAACCTGAGGATTAAGAGAGCTTACCGCCACTTTACTTCTTACACCCGGGATTCTTGCGCTTGAATGTATTTTTATAATCCCGTCTCTAACTTCCGGCACTGCTGCTTCTATAAGTTTTTCAAGAAATTTTGGTGATGTTCGGCTAAGCTCAATTGTTATTCCTTTTTTATTGTCAAAATGAACAAATTTAAGCAAAGCTTTTAAAACATCCCCAACTTCAAATTTTTCACCTTTAATTCTGTTTCTTCTTGGAAGAACACCTTTAACACCTTCAATCTCAACCCATGTATTTTCATCATTGTCAACTTTTACAACTTCGGCACTGACGATGGTATTTAGTTTTGAAATAAGTTTTCTGTAAATTTCATTTTCAAGAAGTCTTGTTATTTCTCTTTCAAATTCTCTTTGAAGTGCCATAGCGCCGCTTCTTCCAAGCTTGCTCAAATCAAGTTCCGCTCTTAATTTATCCCCAAGCTGAACATTTTCGTCATACTCTTTTGCTTCATCTAAATATAAATATTTTTCTGGATTTTCAAGAGCCCTGTCATCATTTACAACTTCAAAATTCTGATAAATTTTAAGCTCTCCGTCTTCCATTTCCACATCAACATCTATATCACCCAAAATTTTTTTTGCAGTTTTTATGATTGAGCGTTTGAAAGCTTCTTTTACCTCATCAAAATCAAGCCCTTTTTCATTTGCAACAAGTGAGAGCAGTTCCTGAACTTTCTCCACATTAATCCTTTTATTTTTTAGTTATAATTTTACACAAATTTTTGATAAAATAATAATTAAAAAGGATTTATATGAAATTAAAACTTATCGGCGCTGATAATCAGATTATTGAAAAAAATTATGAAGATTTTTTAAAAGAAATTAAACCAAATAGCTTTTTTTATTTTCATAAAGACACAAGTTATAAAGATTTAAAAGATTTAATCGACAAACTCGAAGAAGAAGGTTATTCAGTATATTTCAGAGAAGTCAAATATGCACTTGATGAAAGTGCTTATATGTATGAACTGCATATAATTTAAAGGTTATTGGTGAAAAAACTTTATATCGAAACATTCGGCTGTCAAATGAATGTAAAAGACTCCGAACATATTATTGCCGAACTCTCAGATGAATATATTACAACAGAAAATCCGCAAAATGCGGATTTGATTATTTTAAATACCTGCTCTGTCAGAGAAAAACCGGTTGCTAAACTTTTCAGCGAACTCGGTGCCCTTAAGAAAAAAAATCCTTCCGCAAAATTCGGTGTTTGTGGGTGCACGGCAAGCCATATGGGCGAAGATATTATAAAAAGAGCGCCTTTCGTAAGTTTTGTGCTCGGCGCAAGAAATGTAAGCAGAATCAAAGAAGCAGTCAATAAAGAAAAAGCGGTAATTACAGATATTGATTATGATGACACCACATACATTTTTAAAAATACAAGAAAAAATCCTTATAAAGATTTCGTAAATATAATGGTCGGATGCGACAAAAAATGTACTTTTTGCATCGTGCCAAAAACAAGAGGGAAAGAAATTTCAATTCCAATGGATATTATCTTAAAACAGGTTCAAAATTTAGCAGATGAAGGTGTTAAAGAAATAACCCTGCTTGGACAAAATGTTAATAATTACGGTAAAAGATTCAGTATAGACCATCCAAAAGTGGATTTTACCGATTTACTAAAAGAAGTAAGTAAAATAGAGGGTATTGAGAGAATCAGATTTACTTCCCCTCATCCTCTGCACGCTGATGATAAATTCTTAGATGAATTTGCAACGAATCCAAAAATATGCAAGCATATACATTTCCCTCTTCAAAGCGGAAGCACTGAAATACTTAAAGCCATGAAAAGAGGATATTCAAAAGAGTGGTTTTTAAATAGATGCGAAATAATAAGACAGATTCCTGATGTAGCTATTACTACGGATATTATTGTAGGATTCCCGGGAGAGAGTGAAGAAGATTTTAAAGATACTTTAGATGTAGTGGAAAAAGTCAGATTTGAGCAAATTTTTTCTTTTGTATATTCGCCAAGACCTCTTACGGAAGCTGCAAATTATGACAATCAGGTACCAAAAGAAATTGCAAAAGAGAGGCTTTTTAAACTTCAAAAATTACATGGTGAAATACTTGATGACATAGCCAAAGATCAAATTGGTAAAGTTTATAAAGTTTTAGTTGAAGAACCAGGGGTCGGAAAAAGCGATAATTTTTTTACAGTTAAATTCGAAAATGATGAAAATCTGCTTGGTAAAATAGTTGATGTCCAAATACAGCAAGCAAACAAACATACTTTAAAAGGAACGGTAATATAAAAAAAATATTAATTTTCCTGGGTATCGTAATAATTTTCACAATTGGATATTTCAGTTTCAATCCAAGTTACAGGCTCTCTCTTGAAGCCAAATATTATTTTGAAACAGGAAATTATAAAAAAGCATATACATTAGCAAGTGAAGCTTATACCTTAAATCCTTACAATAGAATGGCTTTTACCATAAAAATTCAATCTCAAATTGCAAAAGAATGGCAAAATTTTATTAACGATGCTGATGAATTTTTTGATAAAATACAAAAAACGGCAGATAAACAGACCATAACCGAAAAAGATAAAAAAAGAATAAAAATTATGCTTGAAATTTTAATAGATGAATATAAAACATTAAAACCGTCTTTGTTACTGCCAAAAGAACTCAAAGAAAAAGCAAAAGAAAAATATTTAAAGGCGAAAGAGTTATATGAGAAACTTTTTGGAAAATGAAGCAAAAAAATTTTTGAATTTTATTAAAAAAACCAAATCACCACAAACTTACAGGACATATGAAACCGTTTTAAAAGAAGCATTAGAACATATCGAACTTGAAAACGGATATCTTGACATAACCCCTTACAGACTCAAAATTGCCACTCAGAGCAAAAAAACAATTGCAAAAAAAATATCGGCTCTTAGAAGTTTTTTTGAGTTTTTACAAAGCGAAGGACATAAATTCAAAGTAGTAGGCGATGAACATATAAAAGTCCCTAAAACCCTGCCAAAACCTGTAAATATTGAACATATAAAAGAAGCTTTGAAAATAGCAAATCTTGAAGAGTTTACAGCAATTATGATAATATTTTCTCTTGGTCTAAGAATTAGTGAAGCGGTAAATATAAAACTTGATGATATCAAAGGTGAATGGATAAGCATAACAGGTAAAGGAAATAAAACAAGAATGCTTCCTATTCATCCAAAACTAAAAGAAATTATTAATAAATATATCCAAACTTATAAGCCTAAAAAATATCTTTTTGAAAAAGACGGTTTGCAAATAAATGACGCAAAACTTAGATACATCATCCAAAAGCCTTTCAAAAAAATCGGAATTCATATCACTCCTCATCAGTTAAGACACTCATTTGCAACATATATGCTTGAAAAAGGTGCAAGAATTACCGATGTCAGCGAACTTTTAGGACATGAATTTATTTCAACAACCCAAATCTATACAAAACTCAGTGATTCACTGAAACTAAAAAATTATCTAAAAGCTCATCCGTTATGTTCTTAGAAAAATTTATCAAAACAGTTTATATCAGTTTTTATAAAGATGAAGAGTATAAACTGCTATGTGAAATTAAAAAGAATAATAAAACTCTTGAATCTTTAAAAAAAGAATTTGATTCAAAAGAAAAGCTTATTGAATTTATAAATATATATCTTGAAGATTATGCAAGAGTTTATATATCCACTTTTGTAAATTCTATAAACCAGGGGATCGTACCTTCATGTAATAAAAATGAATATAAAAAAAGAGAAATTGAAATCGAAAATATTAAATATTTATGTATTAATAATAATTACTCCATTTATATTTCTATATATGATTTAATGACTATCAAAAAAGAGTTTCCATTTGAAATAGATTTTATTTATTCAATATTTGCCCCAATAGATTTTACTGCCAAACACAGAAACAATACTTTTTATGTTTTAATTTTACAAGAAAAAATTGCAATCATCGGATATAAAAATAATATTCCAATTTATTCCGATATTTTTGAATTGAAAGAAGAAAATGATGAAAATGATGAAGTTGAAGATGACATAGAACTTCTCGAAGAAATAGACTTAGAAGATGAAATTTCAGAAGATATTGAAGAAGAAGCAGAAAATATTGAAATAGAAGAAAAACCAGAAGATTTAACATTAACAACAATAGAACACAATATAGTAAAAAACTTAAAAGATGCAATTAAAGATTATTATGAAAATTATTCAGATGACTTTTTAGAAAAAATTATCTTTTTAGATACTATAAATATAGGAAATGATATAAAAAAACTAACTGAGGACGAATTGCTTCTTGATAGTAATATAATAAATTTCGACTTACCAAAAATATTAAATATATTAAGTGAGAGGGAAAATGTATAGTTTTACAAAGCCTAAACCAAAGCCCCTTTTCAAAGAAGATACAAAGCTCTGGCTTATTTTTTATTTTATATCCGTTTTTTTATTTGTATCATTTGCTCTTTTTTTACTTTTAAAAGCTTATTTTTATAATAAAGATACTCAAAAATTAAATAGAGATACAATAGTATTAAAACAAAAAATAATAAAATTAAATACACAAAGAGAGCTTATTTTTCTTCAAAAAACATTATATGAAAATGTCCATGTAAAAAATGCTGTAATTAAAACATCTATAAAAAATCTTCTTGACTTGATACCGGATCCTATAACACTCGATAAATTTCTGCTTTCTAAAAATAAATTGATAATTTATGGTATTACACCTACAAAAGATGTATATAATATGCTTATGTTACCTCCTCTTGAGTCGATTTTTGAAAAAACGCAGACTTATTTTTATCAGTTGCCAAACGGCTGGTATAGATTTAAATCAATAAATACAATAAAGGCAGACAATGAAAATGCCTACAATTAACATCAAAAAATTTAAACTTCCAAAAGTAAAAGTTTATGGTATTGATGTTATTAAAAACTTTCTGTTTTTCTTTTTTTATGTTATTTTAACTCTTATAATAATTGCTACTATTTTAGCTCCAAGCGTTAAACTCTTTAAAAGAACAAAAAAAGAATACTTTATTGCAAAAAATCAATTTGAGATTGTACAAAAACAGTATCAAAAAACAGCAGAAGAACTTAATTCCTTAAAAAATAAAAACCAAAAAATTATAAACGCCTTAACAAGAAAATTTGATATAAATAATTTTAAAATATTTGCAAAAGAATATATTAATATAAAATCAATTAAAAAATTAAAGACTTCGCCATATAAAGAAAAATTTGTAAAATCTTCTTATTTAATTGAAGCAAATATAAAATCTCCAAAAGATTTTTATGATTTTATAGATGCAAGTAAAAATTATAAAAATTTAATAAGAGTATATTTTCCGTTTAATTTTGTAAAAGAAAACAAAGATATTAATTTAACATTTAAAATTGATGTTTATAATCTTAAAAACAAATTAAAAGCGGACGAAAAAGCCCACTGAAAATTATATCCTCCAAGTTCACCCGTTACATCCAAAACTTCTCCGATAAAATAAAGACCTTTTACTTGTTTACTTTGCATATCATAACCGATAGCTGCTGTATCCACTCCCCCTTTTGTAACTTCCGCCCTTTCAAATCCAAATGTACCCGCAGGAGCAAATTTGTAATTCTCAAATAATTGAAGTTTGTTAAATTCTTCTTTTGTTAAATATTTGACTTTTTTATCTTCTATTCTTATTATATTTAAAAATTCTTTAACAAACCGTTTTGGAAGCGGAAGCTGTGTGGAAATTTGCCTATTTGGATTTTTAAGATATTTTTTGATATTTTTTAAAAAAGATATTTCAATAAATCCCTTATCCCACCATAAAGACGCATTTAATATGCCAGGTCCCGTAATGCCTCTGTGGGAAAAAAG
>JALTBU010000100.1 GCA_027008345.1 Nautiliaceae bacterium
ATTCATTTACTTTCATACCTTTTTCAATAGCAATTTTTCTAATTTCTATATTATGGGCTTTACTTCCTGTGAAATAGTGAAGTGCCGCTCCATAACTCTCCTTACTCACCGCCCTTAAATCAATTTGTAAATCATTTTCTAAAAACACCGTTGAGCGTGTAAGTCCGGCTGAATGAACTTCTTTTATTTTTGGATATTTAACAAAATAATCAATTACTTTTGGATAATCTTCAGCAATTACTAAAATATCCAAATCCCCAACAGTCTCTTTTTTTCTTCTGTAACTTCCCGCAATTTCTACAATTTCCACGCCTTTAAAATTTGATAAATATTTTCTTAAATCTTCCGCAACTTCTTCAACCTCAGCCCATAAAAATCTAATCCCCGCTTTTTTTAGCTGTTTTACCCCTTTTAATATTTTTTGAATAAGGGTTGGTCCAAATCCTGGAAGTTTATCAAGCTCTCCATTTTCGGCATATTTTTTAAGCTCATCAAGTGTGGTTATATGAAAAGCGTCATAAATCTGTTTTATTCTTTTTGGCCCTAAACCTTCAATAGATAGCATATCAACAAGACCTTGTGGGATCTCTTTTTTAAGCTCTTCAAGTTTTGAAAATTTTCCCGTAGTTACTATCTCTTTTATATACGTGCTTAAATCATTTCCAATTCCGGGAAGACGCGTTAAATCAAATCCCTCTTTTACGAGTTTGTTAAAATCTTTACTTGAATTTTCTATAAGTCTTGCCGCATTTCTATAAGCTCTTACTTTATAAGGATTTTCGCCTTTTATTTCCAGCAAATCGGCTGTTAAAGAGAACATTTTTGCAATATCAGAATTAGTTACCATTTTTAACCTTTAGAAGCTGGTGTATTTGTTATTAGTATGTTGTTCTTCCTCTTACCTACTCTTTACTTCCAACTCATGCACCCATTCACCCTTTAACGCTTTCCAAAAACTTTTTTACCCTTTCATTAAGAGGCAAAACGACCTTTTTTTGTTTGCTAGTTTCCCCTTTTATTTCTATTTCACTTTTAGGCACTTTAAAACTTTTTGATAAAAATTTAATCAACTCTTTATTTGCAGCCCCTTCAACTGCTGGGGCTTTTATATTAATTTTAACGGCATTTTCACCATAAAGCCCCGCTATTTTATTTTTGCTCGAATTTGGCTGGGCTTTTATATTAATAATTGCTTTTTCATTTTTTATTTCATAAAAACTCATCTATATCCTTTGATGGTTCGTGAATATAATATCCCTGTAAAGCATCAATTCCTATTTTTTTACAAATATCATAAATTTCTTTATTCCTTACAAATTCGGCAACTGTTTTAATCCCTAAAGAATGGGCAAAAGTGTTGATACTACATACAATTGACTTTAATTTATCATTTGTATCCAAATCTTTTATCAAACTTCCGTCAATTTTTATATAATCAGGGGAAAGTCTTATTAAATAAACAAAATTTGAATATCCGCTTCCAAAATCATCAATAGCAATTTCAACACCATAAGGCTTAATTAAAGCTATAAATTCACACACAAGATTTATATCATTTATGGATTCTGATTCCAAAAGTTCTATTATCAGTCTGTGTCTCATTTTATATTTGTCTATATTGGAAATTAAAAAATCTATAATTTTTTTATTTTTTATATCCGAAAAAGAAAAATTCAAAGATACTTTATGGTTACTGTTTTTAAATTTTTCAAAAGTTTTTAAAATCATTATTTTTGTAATTTCTTCATAATAAGAAGTATATTTTATTGAATCCAAAAAGAAAAACGGAGAAATTAATTTCCCTTTATCCTCAATTCTAACCAGCGCCTCAAATGAGAGAACTTTTTTTTCTATTTTTTGAAAAACAGGAATAACCCTCTCTTCCTTAATGGCGTTTTTTACAAAACTTATTGTTTTTATCTCTTTTTCTATTTTTTCTTCAAGTTTTAATTCTTTGGAATATTCCACAAAACTAAGATTGTTTGATTTTGCATAATGAATTGCCAAATCGGCTTTTATTTTAAATGAATAAAACTCTTCTGTTTTAGCAACAAAAGCCCCTACAATTTCTATAT
>JALTBU010000101.1 GCA_027008345.1 Nautiliaceae bacterium
ATCCCAAGAAGAAATAAATCAATTAATTGAAAAAAGAATTTCAGATTCTCAAAAACATATTGCTATGCTTGAAAAGAAATTAGACAAATGTAAAAGAAAAATTGAAAGGTTAAAAAATGAATCTAAAGCTTCATGATAATTTTTTTATTGATATTGAAAAACATATAGAAACCAGATGGAGAACTATAAAGAATAAATATGACCAAAGAGAACTTGAAGAATATGAAGAAAAAAAATTTTATCCAATAGCAATTTACACAAAATCAGGCAACTTAGTATGCTATACAAGTGAAATAAATGAGTTTTTAGAACTTCTTGGAGCTTTTATATCTAATCAATTAAATCCCCAAAAAGTTTATGGATTCTCATATCAAAATGGAGGAGGCTTTTTAGGAAAAGTAGTAAAAAGAAAAGACAATGTTTGTATTGCAATAAAAGTAGACGAAAAAGAAAATTTTATTCTTGAAAAATATGATTGTAGAGTAATTATGGCTAATGCTAAGCAAATTTTAAGTAAATGCACTTTAGAAGAATTTATTTAGAGTAATTATTAAAACTGAAAGGAATATATATGATTTATTCATATAAAAACAATAGTTCTATGCTTGATAAGATATTAAAAAACTTTTCATATTCTTATGAAGAAAAAGAAATATATAATATTAAAGTAAAATATTTTATTGGAGAATACTGGACTTCAAAACAAAGACAAGCTCATTCTTTACATGAAATTTCATATAGAGCATGTTTTAAACCTCAATTACCTAATTTTTTCATAAAAAATTTTACCAAAGAAAATGATATAGTTTACGACCCTTTTTTAGGAAGAGGAACAACTCTTATAGAAGCAATTCTGTTAAATCGTCAAGGAATTGGAAATGATGTTAATCCTTTAAGTAAAATTTTAACAGAACCAAGAATAAACCCTCCTACTTATCATGAAGTTGAAGCAAGATTAAATAAAATTCCTTTTCATAAAAATTTAAAAGCAGATATAGATATAAGTATGTTCTACCATCCAAAAACAGAAAGCGAAATTGTTTCGCTTAGAAACTATCTTTTAGAAAAAGAAAATAATTTAGACAAAATAGATAAATGGATTAGAATGGTGGCTACGAACAGATTAACTGGACATTCTAAAGGTTTTTTTTCGGTATATACACTACCCCCTAATCAAGCTGTATCCCCTCAACGACAGATAGAAATAAATAAAAAAAGAAATCAACATCCAGAATATAGAAATGTAAAAGAATTAATTCTAAAAAAAACAAAAGCTTTATTAAAAGATATAGATATATTTTATAATTACCCAAAATCATATTTAATATTAACTAATGATGCAAGAAATACTACTCAAATAAAAAGTAATAGCATAGATTTAATAGTAACTTCTCCTCCTTTTTTAAATGTAGTTCAATATTCAAAAGATAATTGGTTAAGATGCTGGTTTAATGGTATAGATATAAAAAGCGTTGAAGATAAAATATTTATTACTTCTTCTCTAGAAAAATGGAATAATTTTATGTACAATGTCTTCAAAGAACTTTATCGTGTATTAAAACCCCAAGGAATAATAGCTTTTGAAGTAGGAGAAGTAAAAAACGGAAAAATAAAATTAGAAGAACAATTAATACCATTAGCAAAAAACATTGGTTTTAGTATAGAAGGTGTAATGATTAATCAACAAAACTTCACTAAAACAGCTAATATATGGGGAATTAAAAACAATATAAAAGGAACTAATAGTAATAGAATCTTGGTTCTGTCTAAAAAAGGATAAACATGTGTAATTGTAACTCAAGATGGGTTAATTTAGCTAAACAGCTAATTTCGTCAAATAATATTTCTTGTGAAGAAAAGGCAGTATTAGAATATTTATTAACAAATAATCATTGTGGAATTAATGCGGGAGCTAGAATAAACGATGTTATAAGATATGTTAATAACAATTGTTCTTCACAATATTCAAGAGAAAATTTCCAACACCACGTATTAATACCTTTAAAACAAAGGAGTGTCATAGCAACTTTAATATATCCAGGTACACAAGGAGGTCTTTTCATACCTTGTAATCCAAATGAGATAAAACAAGTTTACAAACAAGTCTTAGAGAGAGTATTATCTGAATTAAATAATATTAATCGTATTATATCTTCCAGTGGAATTAATCAAAATGTTCAAATGTTAATAATACAAATTCAAAATGAAATTAATAATTTATAAAAACATAAAGGCCAAAAATGAACAATTTATCAAATGAATTACAGGGTGTAATAGCCCAAATGTTAAAACCTCTAAAGGGATTATCTTTAGAAATAGTTATAGAAGGTCTAAGTGGACATAAAGTAATACCTTTTAACAAGAAAGACCCAAAAGATCAAAAAGTATTGGAAACATTAAAAACATGTGCTAAAAATGTTAAACATTATGTAAATAATGAAATAAATGGTATAACAAGAAATAGACCAAATGAAGTAGGGAATGATATTGAACCTATTGTAGAAAAAGAATTAAAAAATTTGGGTTATCAAGCAAATAAACCTACAACAAATCAAGGCCACAAAAAAGCTACAGGATATCCTGATTTAGAGTTCATAGATGAATTTAATAGACTTAACTATTTAGAGTGCAAAACATTTAATATTAAAAACATAAATACTACTCAAAGAAGTTTTTACCTATCACCTTCTGAAGATTTTAAAGTTACTCAAGATGCACACCATTTTGGAATTTCATTTGAAATTTATAAAGAAACATCAAATGTATATAAAATTAGAAGTTGGAAAATATTAGATTTATCTAAATTAAAATTAAACGTAAAATATGAATTTAATAGTGACAATAAACATTTATATAGTAAAGAATTAATTTTAGCAGAAGAAAACTAATTATTAAATACCTTTTTCTTTGTTGGTGATAACTTACTTAACATAATAAACATTCTCTTAATTAGATAACTTTCAAAAATCTCAAAATATTTCAAAATGTTTCGTTTTATTATTTCAAATAGTTTCAGTTTGAAATACTTTACTTCATATTGACAAATCAATTTGAAATATTATAAAATGTTTTATCAATTTAAAATACATAGGTCCAGCAAAAAATTATTATGGTCCTATGTAGGTCCAGAAAATATAGGACCTATTATACTTGGTCCTACAAAATAAAGGATTAAAATGGAATTTGAAGTATTTGGATATAAAGTCTCAATAGAGAAAAAAGCTCTTAAAGACAAAGAAAATGGAGAAATGCCAAATGACTTACGCTGGGCGTTGGAGATTTTAGAGAAATACGGCAAAAAATTACCTCCAAGTCCAAAAAAAATTGAAAGTGCAAAAAGAGCTTCTAAAATAAAAGCTGACAAAGCAAAAGAAAAAGTTATTAATGCAGTTAATCTTTTAAGATTGCAAGGAGAAGAAATAACTCCTTATAAAGTAGCTAAAACGGCTCAAATAAGTTATAACACTGCAAAAAAATATCTTCAAAAAATTATGGACCATAATTGACAATTTATTTGTGGTCCTATACATCCAAAAGTAAATTTATGGTCCATAAATTAAAATATATCAAAATTAAGCGATTAGAAAGCCGTGGAGCGATTTTTTTTGTTTTTGAATAGTAACATAGCCAACAATTAAAAAAGTTTATTATAAGTCGTTTTAGAAGCGAAAATCAATTAAACAATTATCTTCGTCTTTTAATAGCTTTTGAAAATTAAAAAATTTGGTTGGTAATCAAAGAACTAAAATTAAAACTTAGATTAAAAAAACTCTCTCTCACGCGCGCACGCGCATATAGTGTCTATATATATACTTGTATAATGTATAGTGTATGAAGCCGAAAACCCCGAAATTTAGGGGTTTTGATAGGTTAAATGCGAAAAAATCAGGGTTAAATGCGAAAAAATCAGGGTTAAATGCGAAAAAATCAGGGTCTTTAATGCGAAAAAATCAGGGTTAAATGCGAAAAAATATTACGAAGCACTAAATAATAAATCGTATTTTATGGTATTATTACATAAAAAAGGCTTTAAATGGCAAAGCTTATTCAAGTTAATGGAGACTTGGAAGTAAAAAAAGCTGATGTAGTAGTAAAAGCAAGATATAAATTAAATCCTTTAAGCTTAAAATTTATAACTGCGTTAATTGCTGGACTGAAAAGGAGTGATGATATAAATGAAATTTACCAATTTAAAGTAAAAGACTTTAAAGAACTTACAGGATTAAAAAGAAAAGATTTATATTGGGCTGTAAAAGAGGCTTTAAAGGAATTATTAGAAAAGCCTTTATATATTCCAAAGGGTGAAGATGAAAACGATAATAGCTTTTTAATGCTTAATTGGGTAGCAAGTACGGAATATAAGGAAGGTGAGGGAATAATAGAGTTTGAAATAAGTAATAAATTACGACCTTATCTTTTGGAAGCAAAAGAAAAATTTTTGAAATATAGATTAGAAAACATTTTACCATTAAGAAGTAGTTATTCAATTAGAATGTATGAAATTTTAAAGGATTGGCTTGAAATGTATAGTCGATACGGAAATAAAGTCGAAAAAATAATACCATTAGATGAATTGAGACAAATTTTAGAAATACCAAAAAGTTATCGTTATAACGATATTAAAAGATTTGTTTTAGAAAAATCAAAAGCCGAACTAAAAGAAAATACAGACATAGTATTTGACTATAAAGAAATAAAAACAGGGCGTAAAGTAACGCATCTGCACTTTTTTATTAGAGAAAATCCGAAAAACTCGCAAACTGATAACATAATACAAGAGAATTATTTTTCAAATCGTAAAGCATTTGTAGCTTTACTTAGACATAAGTATAGCGGAAATAGTAAATTTTGGGGCTTTAAAAACATAGACGGAGTAAACTATTGGCTTGGGCTTGATAATAACGGTTTGGTGTATGGAACAGATGGAAAAGAGATAAAAGATTTTAACGCAATAGAGAGTGCAAAACTTTATGATACTTGGTTAAAAATAGCACAGAATAGCGAAATTTATAGAGAATTAGTTAGCGAAGGAATATGTTTAAAAAAATTGGCAGAAAACAACAAAGAGCTTTGGTTAGAGTTAAGAGAGAATATAATTAGACTTAAAGAAGAAGGGATAATATGAGTCAGTTAGATAAACAAAAAGAGAAAGTATCAAATTACCGATTAGCTTGGGGAATTGTTTTAACCGCATTATTGGGATTTATTGCTTTTATATTTAATTCTTTTGACAAATTATCTTTATTTAAGCAGTTATTAATCGCATTTGGTGGAACACTATTGGTTATAATAGCTTTATATCTCACTTGGAAATTAAAAATTGAAACTGATAAATTGGAGGAACTATAATGAATGGAATATTATTGGGATTAATATTTGGATTAATAACTTTTGTAGGAATAATAGTTATTTTTAATCAAGACACAAAACACAAACCACATCACGATAAATAACTTTTAAAATTTTTTTGATGTTTTTGAAATAATATTAAGAACTAACTTAACATAAGATTTTTACTATTAAAATCAACCTAAATAATGCTTAGTAATTTCTTCTCTATGATGCCCCATTTCTTCAGAAGTATATTTTAAAGCTTCTCTTTCAGCTTCATCTGGACTCATTCCCTTTGATAAATTATTCTCAAATCTCTCAATAAAAGTATTTTGAGCGAAGTTATACCTTAATCCATGAGCTCCAGTATAATTTTCCCCTTCAATTCTACAAGCATCTTTTAAACTTTCTCTAAAATGATTTTGATCTACTTTAAAAACTCCGTTTTCCATATAACCTCTAATCTGATTTGCAAGCTCTGGAGACAATTCTTTTTGAAGAATATACCCTCCTTTTCCTTGAAAAGTTAAAGTATTACCCTCTAACTGATTTTCTTTTATAAAAGTAGCTTCCGTTATTCTAAGTCCATAATCAAGCTGTAATTTAGCTGCTACAAACTCTTTACCACTCAAATTTGATATTAAGGCATTTGGATTATTATAAGCTCTATTTACATGCTGATTTGGAGTTAAATCCCTTACAACTTCTTTTACAGAAGCTAAATCTTCTTTTGTGAAAGCTCTATATTCTTTTCCATTTTGAGAAGCTATTTTTTCTAATCCAATTTGAATTTTTGAAAGATGAGAAATATAATTATCAAGTGTTCCTTTACTTACACCCTCACTTATTTTATGCTCTATAAAACTTTCAACAACTCTTCCATCAATCTTCTCAAAATCCCTAATTCCAAAATGCTCTCTTGCAAACTCTCCTAATTGTCTTCCTGTTTTAAAAATTTCATCTTTATATTCATAACTATGGACCAATGCTGATACTGGTCTATTCCCATCAACAGATTTTAAATTGCTATTACTCCTTGCTTCTTTTTTAGAAACTCCTATTCCGTCAATTTGTTTCCAAATATAATTTAATTGCCCTTTTATAGACCCTTTCAAAAATATCCTTTGGTAAGCACCTCCACGTTTTTTTACCTGCTTGTGTCTGCAGGGCACACCTCACACGCCAACGCCCAAAGAAGCCGTGTGCAACTGCTTCTTGGACGTCGCTGGGATTTACGGATTACCGAGTGCTCCCAGCAAGCACCGAGAAGATGCTTTTAAATAGTCTATATAGTTTTTTTAACTTTAGCATCTTCTCATACCCCGTTTTTAGAATAATCTATATAGTCTTTTCACGATAACGGGGCAACGCCACCCTTAATTTAAGGGTATCAGCCGTTTTTTCAATTTTTTAAGGCTGGCTGTATAGTAAGAAAAACGGCACAAAACTTACTATCAGCCATCCCTCCCTTTAACGCAGGGAGCACACTTACTACGACGAGACGATTAAAAACCATTAATCGCGGATATTATATAAAAAAATCTGG
>JALTBU010000102.1 GCA_027008345.1 Nautiliaceae bacterium
ATTCATATGCTTCATATTCACCTGTACTAGCTCCACTTGGAACAGAACTTTTCACTTTTGTTCCATCTTCTAATTCCATAAATACCCTTACAGTAGGATTTCCACGACTGTCAAGTATTTCAAGTGCCCTTATGTCTTTGATTGATGTTTTCATTGTTTCCTCCTTAAATAAATCACATTAAAAGGCTCTAAATCAAGCGTAATCGAATATTTCCTGCCGCAACACTCTTTTTTTTGTGCTTTATAGATTTTTCTTGTATCTCCTTTCGTATTTAAAATCTCTTCAAATTCGCCTTTGATTGCAGGAATTACATAATTTTTATAGCTACTCCCTGAAAAATTACATACAACTATTATTTTTTCATCACCGTTTTTTCTTAAAAAGCTTATGATGCTTCTTTCGTAATCTAAATCATTAAGCCATTCAAACCCTTCATCTCTACAATCAAGCCAAAGAGCTTTTTCGTTTTTGTATATTTTATTGAGTTTTTTTACAAATTCCTGAATTTCTCTGTGTTTTGGATATTCAAGCAAAAACCATTCAATACTTTCTTTATAATTCCACTCTTTAAACTGAGCTATCTCTCCTCCCATAAAAAGCAGTTTTTTACCGGGATGTGAATACATATATGCAAACAGGGCTTTTAAATTTTCAAACTTTTCATCATAACTTCCCGGCATTTTATCAACCAGAGATTTTTTGCCATGCACCACTTCATCATGACTTAGAGGAAGAATATAATTTTCGCTAAACATATATACAAAAGAAAAAGTAAGTTCATGATGATGGTATTTTCTATAAATAGGATCTAATTTAAAATATCTCAGAGTATCATTCATCCATCCCATATTCCATTTATATCCAAAACCAAGCCCTCCTACAAACGGCGGTTTGGTAACTCCCGGAAATGCCGTTGATTCTTCAGCTATCATGCTAATTCCGTCATTTTCTTCATAGCAGGCTTTATTAAGCTCTCTTAAAAATTCAATAGCTTCAAGGTTTTCATTGCCACCATATTTATTTGGTATCCATTCATCCCTTGCATAATCAAGATAAAGCATAGAAGCCACAGCATCAACTCTAATTCCGTCAATATGGTATTCTTTTAGCCAAAAATTTGCCGAGCTTATAAGAAATGAGCGGACTTCTCCTTTTGTATAATCAAAAATATGACTTTTCCACTCAGGATGATATCCCCTTAAAGGGTCTGGGTGTTCAAAAAGAGCCGTTCCGTCATATGTAATAAGCCCGTGTCCGTCCACTGCAAAATGGCTTGGAACCCAGTCCATTATTACTCCAATTCCATTTTGATGCATAATATCAACAAATTTTTTAAATTCATCAGGTCTTCCAAATCTTGCAGTCGGTGCATAATAACCTACTGCCTGATATCCCCATGACCCCTCAAACGGATATTCGGTTATTGGCATAATTTCTATATGGGTAAAATTCATCTTTTTAACATATTCACTCAAAGCATTTGCCAAATCCACATAATTTGAATACTTTTTATTCCAGCTTCCAAGATGCACTTCATAAATACTAAAAGGCTTATCAAAGTTTTGATTTCTTTTTTCAATCCACTCTTTATCATTAAATTTATAATTATCTTCCCAGATAATACTTGCAGATTTTGGAGGTTTTTCAAAATATTTTGCAAAAGGGTCAATTTTTTCAAACTCCTGATTATAAGCGCCTTTTATAAAATATTTATATTTATCTCCCTTTTTGGCTCCCTTAACAAAGCCTTCCCAGAAATCCCCTTTTTTTTCCAAAGGATTTGTAAATCTATCAAAATTATTAAAATCACCCATTACACTTACAAATTTTGCATTTGGTGCCCATACCCTAAAAAAAACTCCCTCTTCTTTTATAAAACTTCCAAGATGTTTATATAAATATCTATGAGTTCCTTCTTTAAATAAATAATAATTAAATTCATCCATTTAACGCCCTTTTATATACTTCTTCATACTCTTTTGCCGATTTATCCCAGGAAAATCTTTTTTGCATTCCTCTTTTTTGAATGATTTTATATCCTTCATCAAAATAATATGTATCAAC
>JALTBU010000103.1 GCA_027008345.1 Nautiliaceae bacterium
GTTTTTATCAAGTATTGATTTTATTTTGTTTTTTTCTTTACTTAAAATTGCAACACCGCAATCTTTAAATATCTCATTTGGAACTGGGATTGACTTTATATTTTCGTTTTTCAATAATTTTTCTGCTTTAAGCCCTGTTGGAATATCTTCAAAATGAAAATAATAATATTTATCTAAATTATCAGTTAGCTTATAAAATAATTCTTTTAAATGTAATCTTATTCCTGCTGGAACATATTTTAGCTCAGCCATTTTTTTCCTTTAATTCTTTTTCTCTTAGCTGTCCGCAGGCAGCTGATATATCTATACCCTTGCTCTCTCTAATAGTGCAGGTAATTCCTCTATCAAGCAGGAATCTCTGGAATTTTTTCATTGTTTCTTCATCCGGTCTTTTATATGGACTTCCGGGATATGGGTTAAAATAGATAAGATTTACCTTGCTTGGAATACCGTTTAGCAGTTTTACAAGTTTTTTAGCTGAATCTATATCATCATTTACATCTTTTATTACAAGATATTCAAACATAACTTTTTTCCTTTTATCAACAGGAAATTTTCTAATAGCATCTATTACACTTTGAATGTTATATGCCTTATTTAGAGGAATAAGTTCTTCTCTTAATTTATCATCTACGGCATGAAGTGATATTGCAAGTTGGACTCCTAAATTTTCTTTTCCAAGTTTTTCAATTTTAGGAGCAATTCCTGATGTTGATATTGTCTGTCTTCTTGTAGATATATTAAGTCCCTCTGGATTAGAGATAATTTTAACTGCTTTTACTAAGTTATTATAATTATCAAGAGGTTCACCCATTCCCATATATACAACATTTAATGCTTTATTTTCATCAAAGTTTTTGAATTTTTTCATAAACCAAACCTGTGCAACTATTTCACCTGCACTTAAATTTCTAACAAATCCGCCTTTCGCAGTAAGACAAAAAGCACATCCGACTTTACATCCAACCTGTGTAGATACACAAACAGTATATTTTGCTTCTTTTTTCTTACCGTTTTCTACTCTTTCATCTTTCATTTTTATAAGCACTGTCTCAACTGTATGATTATCATGAAGTTTAAAAAGGAATTTTTCAGTACCGTCACTTGCCACTTCGTGATTTATCATCTCAAGCGGATTTACAATAAATTCTTCTTTTAATTTACTTCTTAAATCTTTTGGTAGGTTTTGCATTTTTTCAAAATCTGTTTCATATTTTCTATATATCCAGTTAAATAACTGCTTAACTCTGAATTTTGGCTCAATTCCCATTTCCAACAATTCTTCAGGTAAATAATCCATAAATATTTTTTTATCCATTCATTTCCTTTATAATTTTTTTATATATTAAATACTGTATAAGTTTTTCTTTTGCCGTTTTTATATTTTTAATATATTCTTCATGTGCGTTTTCATAACAGTAATTTGTTACAACAAATAATCCTTTTACAGGGATATTAAATTCTTTTGCAGTTTTAATTACTGAAAAAAACTCCATATTTTCAGCCTCTATATTTAATTTTAAAAATGCTTTTGAAAGCATTTTATTTTGTGTTATATAATTTGATGAATTTACTATTGTTTCACGTGAAACATCAGAGGAAATTATATTTTCTATTGGCGTATAACATTCTTTTTTTAAAAGGCAATGTTCTATATTTGAAGCAGTTGAACTTTCAAATATATCAAAAATTTTTAAATTCCCATAACTTCCTGCACTGCCAATAAAAAATAAAATATCTGGTTTATCAAATAAACAAATTCGTGTTAGATTAATAGCACTATCTATAAGTCCTATTCCAATTGGAGTTGCAAATGAAAAAATTTCTTCATTACCGCTGCTTATTATTTTTATATTCATTTTAATCCTTGTTTCACGTGAAACATTATTTACAATCCAGAATAATTTTATATTTAGTTTCAATTGTTTGAGGTTTTAAAATTATTTTTTCTTCATCTGGTGATAGGAATATAACTTTTTTTATTTTACATTTTTTGTATATTTTTTTAATTTTTTGAATAATTTTGAATTGTATTTTATCCATATCAATAATAGAAA
>JALTBU010000104.1 GCA_027008345.1 Nautiliaceae bacterium
GGAATTGGAACAATTAAATTATCCGCTAAAATAAAAACACTAAAAATAAAATATATTAAATACTTCATTCAAAACCTTAATTTTTAATTTATTATATCATTTAATCTCTAATCTTCATAAACTCTGCACTCCACTCTTTTTAATTTCTCTTCAAAATCAACTTTTGGATAATCTATCTCTTTTAAAGAGGCAATAGTCCCTTTTCTAATTAAATCGCTTTTATGGGTAAAAAGTTTAAATCCAAGATTATATAAAGCACATCTAACAGGTGTAGCAACGCTGTATGTTGTAATAACTCCGTTTTTATTTAAAATATTTTTAATATCCCTAAAATATTCAATCGTCCAAAGCTCACGATTCACTTTTGGAGAAAAAGCGTCTTGATATACAATATGAATATTATTTAAATTTTTTACATATTTTCTAGCGTCCATATTTGCCACTTCAATTTCTAAAAATTCATCTTTATAATACAAATTATCACTTATTTTTTCAATAATATGGCTTATTTTTTCAAACTCTTTTGGATATTTAAAATTTTTAAGAGATTTTATAAGTTCTAAATCAAGCTCAGGAGAAAAAATTTTGAGTTTTTTATTTTTTGGTCTGTTTAAAATACTAACAAATGTATTATATCCAAGTCCAAAGCATATATCTAAAATTCTAATTTCTTCATCTTCAATATCTTTTATCACATCAAATCCAACTTCAACGTGTTTATAATATGTCTCTTTTAAAGCACCTTCGCTTGAATGATAACATTCATTATATTCACTGCTTTTTAGTGTAAAAGTATCATCTTTTGTTTTTACTTCTTTATATTTAGTCATTCTCAACAACCTCAACTAATGCATTAAAAAGCGTTAAAATTTCATTATCCGCTTTTCTTAAATGTTTAGCTAAATTAAGACTTATCATCCAAAGCATTTTAGCTGCAATTTCTGGATAATTGTCTAACAAATTAATAAAAGAGTTATGTTCAATTTCCAAAGTTTTTACAGGAGTTAATGTTTTTATTGTTGAGGTTACAAGCCCCCTATCGATTAGATTAATCTCTCCAAAAAACTCAACTCCACCACCTTTTACATTAGTTACGACATAATCATCATTATAAATAGATGTTTTATAAATTTCTACTTCACCTTCACTTAAAATAAACGCTTTTGAAGAATATTCACCTTCTTTAAGTAAAAATTCATCTTTTTGATACTCTTTAACTTCAAAAAATTCTAATGTTTTTTTATATTCTTCATTCGTTAATGTTCTAAAAATAGGATGATTTTTCATAATATCTCCTCAATTATAAGCTGAATTTCCCTGCCTCTAAAATTATTCTCTTCAATACTGAATTTAAATTCTATCTCATCTCTAAATTCTCCGTCGTATCTAAAAATTACTGCTGGTAAAAATATATCGTTTTGAGAAAGAATAACTTTATAATGGTTATCTTTTAAATTTCTTACATTTTCTATTTTTGCTTTTGTAATAAATTTAGGTTTTGGATTTCCCTCCCCGTAAGGCTCAAAAGAATTTAAAATATCCAAAAGTTCTAAATCAATTTCGCTAAAATTAAGCTCACCTAAAACAAAATCTTCTATAAAAAAATCATCTTTATTATATTTTTTGATTTTTTCATTAAGTTTTATTTGAAGTTTATCAAAATTTTCTTCTTTCACACTAAGCCCGCAAGCCATTTTATGCCCGCCAAATCCTTCAAGTAAATCTTCACATTCGCTTATTATTGAAAAAATATCAATATTTCCAAGACTTCTCCCGCTTCCTTTTAATTTCCCATCTTCTTTGCTAAAAACAATAGCCGGTTTATTGTATTTATGAACTAATCTGCTGGCAATTATTCCTATAACTCCTTCGTGAAATTCCCCTTTTACTAAAATAAAATTATCATCATTTATTTTTATATTTTCTAAAATCTCGGCTTCTGTCTCTTTTCTTAAAGAGTTTAATCTGTCTAATTCTAAATAAAGCCTCAAAGCCTCATTCTCATCATCGCTAATTAAAAATTCAAATGCAACCTTTGCACTATCCATTCTTCCAGC
>JALTBU010000105.1 GCA_027008345.1 Nautiliaceae bacterium
GTTTTATAATAGATATAATCAAGAGAAGTTCTTAAATCATAAGAGATGTAAAGATGATTGTTCGCATAAATAGGATTTACTTTTTTGTTTGCATCAAGTGCTAAATTTTTATTTTGCTGAACCTGTTTTTCGAGTTTTGCTATTTTTGCTTTAAGATTGTTGAGTTCAGTTTGAACATTTTGGGAAAAAAGGAGAGAAAATGCAAATGAACTCATTAGCAGCTTTTTCATTTTTTGCTCCTTAAATTTACTTATGAATGAATTTTTATTCATTCATTAATTGAATTATAATTCAATTTTCCTTAAAGTTAGCTTAAATAAATAAAAAATCTTTTATTTTACAAAAAAAAGATTACATGAAAATTATATTTATAAAAATTTAAAGTTATAAAATTAATTTTTGATTATGATTTGATATTATCTTAAGTTTTCCTTAAAGATTTGATATAATTTCTAAAAAAAGGAAATTAATGAAACAAGAAAAGGCATATATCCTGCTTGCTAAACAAGAGGGTATATCAAACAGAGCTGCAAAAGAGCTTATCGACAGAGGACTTGTATATACGCATGATAAAAAAATAAAAATAGCAAGAGGACTTTTGCCAGTTACTACAAGATTTAAAATAGAAAGAATCCCTGAAATTAAAAAAATTTTTGAAGATGAAAATATTTTAGTAGTTGATAAACCGGCATATATTACAAGCGAAGAAATTTCAAAAAAATATAAATTTCCTCTTCTTCACAGGCTTGATAAAGAAACAAGCGGAGTATTGGTCTTAGTAAAAAATGAAGATTTTAGAAAAAAAGCCATTAATGAATTTAAAAACAGAAATGTTTATAAAGAGTATTTAGTATGGGTTAAAGGAATTATAGCTGAGCCTGAGACTATAAATCTTCCTATAAAAGTTATTAAAACAAAATCAGGAGCTTATGCAAAAGTTAGTGCGGACGGGGAGGAAGCTATAACTGAAATTGAGCCGATTTTAGCATTTAGAACAAAATCAAAAATAAAAGCAATTATTCATACCGGGAAAACCCATCAGATAAGAGCACATTTAAAAGCAATTGAGCATCCAATAATCGGTGATGAAAAATATGGAGGCGAACCTTATAAAAGGGTTATGCTTCATCATCATAAATTTAAAATATTTGATTATGAATTCACTTCACCCGAACCGAGAGATTTTAAAATGCAAGAACAAAATGACAATACACGCAAAAAGAAAAAGAAATAACAAATTAGGATAGAGTTGAGAGTGGAGAATGGAGAGTTGAGAGTTAAGAGCGAATAAACTTGAATATAGAGTTAAATATAAATTTGATAGAATTTTGAAATAGTTTTTCAAAGGAGAAATATGTTTGATAGAATAAGCGAAGGTTTTAAAAGTGCTATTAATAAAATAAGAATGAAAGATGATGAAAAAGCATTAAAAAAAGCATTAGATGAGCTTAAAAAAAATCTTTTAAAAGCAGATGTCCATTTTAAAGTTGTAAAAGATTTATTAAAAGAAGTAGAACTTGAAACTAAAAAAGCAGGCATTGGAAAAGCAAATTTTCTAAAAGCACTTGATAAAGCCTTAAAGGATATTTTAACCGCACCGGGTAATTACGGATTTGTGTTTTCTCCAAAACCGCCAACTGTCGTTATGATGACAGGTCTTCAAGGTAGCGGTAAAACTACAACAACTGCAAAATTGGCTAATTATCTTAAAACTTTTAAAAAGAAAAAAGTTTTAATGGTGGCAGCGGATTTACAAAGACTTGCTGCGGTTGAGCAGTTAAAACAGCTGGCGGAAGCAAACGGTCTTGATATATATTATGATGAAAATGCAAAAGACGCCGTTGAAGTTGCAAAAAAAGGTGTAGATTACGCAAAAGAGAAATATTACGATGTTGTGCTTATAGATACGGCAGGTCGTCTTGCAATTGATGAAGAGCTTATGAACGAGCTTGTAAAAATGAAAGAGACTGTTAAACCTGATGAAATTTTTTATGTAGCCGATTCTCTCACAGGTAAAGATGCTTTAAATACTGCAAAACAGTTTGATGAAAAACTTGATATTACAGGAGTAATATTAACCAAATATGACGGTGACAGCAAAGGTGGAGTGGCTCTTAGTATTGCTCATCAGGTAGGTAAACCTCTTAGATTTATAGGTACAGGTGAGAAAATAGCCGATTTAGAAGTATTTGTACCTGATAGGATTGTCAGCAGAATTATGGGAGCAGGGGATATTGAAAGTTTGGTTGAAAAAACTTCTGCTGTTATTGATGAAAAAGAAGCCAAAAAACTTACAAAAAAACTTAAAAAAGGTCAGTTTAATTATGAAGATTTTCTAAATCAGCTTGAACAGATGAAAAAACTTGGAAGTATGAAAAATCTTTTAAGTATGATTCCCGGTATGGGCGGTATGATGAAACAGCTTAAAGATATTGACCTTGAAAATTCAAGTGAAATTAAAAAAATAAAAGCTATGATTAACTCAATGACAAAAAAAGAGAGAGAAAATCCTCATTTGATTAAAGAATCAGCTTCAAGAAGAAGAAGAATTGCAAGGGGTGCGGGACTTAGTGTTCAAGAAGTTAACAGAATTAATAAACAATTCCAAAATGCCGCTAAGATGGCTAAAAAGTTTGCAGGAAAGAAAATTCCTGATATGAATGAACTTATGAAAATGACAAAGGGCTTGAATTTTCCTAAATAATTGATTAAAATTTCAAATTATTTTAAATAGGGTTGGTTAGGGCGGGAGAGAAAAATAAATAAAAAATTAAAGGAGTAAGCGTGGTAAAAATCAGACTTGCAAGATTTGGTAGAAAAAAAAGACCTTTTTATAGAATAGTTGTAACAGATAGTAGAAAAAGAAGAGATAGTGGATGGAAAGAAATTATCGGATATTATAATCCTCTAACTGAACCAACAACTGTTGAAATTGATATGGATAGATTAAATTACTGGCTTGGTGTTGGTGCTAAAATGAGCGAAAGAGTTTCTAAACTTAAAAAAATTTATGAAGAAAGAACAACTAACGCTTAATGGTAGTTGATTTTGTTACAGAATTTGCAAAACTTTTAAGCTTTGAACCTGAAAAGATAAAAAGCGAAGTTATTCCTCATGAAGATTTTGATGAAATAGTTATTTGGGCTAAAAAAGCAGATGTAGGAAGAATAATCGGAAAAGAAGGTTCAATGGTAAAAGCTCTTAAAACGGTTATAGACGGTTGCAGAGCAAAAGATAATAAAAATTACAAAATAACAGTAAAGATAATAGATGAAGAATAAGATTCCTATCGCTAAAATAGGAAAATCTCATGGAATAAAAGGATGGCAGAAAATCCATCTTTTAACTGATTTCCCGGAACAATTTAAACCGGGGACTACTTTTCCTTCTGATAAAAAAGAATTGACTGTTGATAAAATTGATCTCAAAAGAGGTCTTGTCAAATTTAGAGGCATTGATACACCAGAGGATGCTAAAAAGCTTACAAACAGAATGCTTTATACTACTGAGGAAGAAACAAAAGAGAATATAAAACTAAAAGATAATGAATATTTTTGGTTTGATATAATCGGATGTGATGTTTACGAAAATGGAAAATTACTCGGAAGAGTAAAAGAGATAGAAAGAGCAGATGTTGATTATCTTGTTGTTAATACAGATGAGAATCTTATAAAAGAAGGATATCCAAAAAGATTTTTAATTGATTTTAAAAGACATGTAAGAGATGTAGATGTAGAAAATAAAAAAATTGAAGCAAAAGGTGCAGTTGATATATTAGAGTCATTAAAATAACCTCATTTGAGGAGTGAAATTGAAAATTGTTTTTGTAACACTTTTTCCCCATCTGATTTCTCCATATTTTGAAGATTCTATTTTAAAAAGGGCTTTAGAAAAAAATCTTTTTGAAATAGAATTTGTCAATTTTCGTGATTTTGCCACTAATAAACATAAAAAAGTAGATACTGAAATTGTAGGTGGCGGGGCGGGAATGGTAATTGACAATAGCGCTTTACGAAATGCTTTATATTATCTTAAAAATAAATATCCAAATTCAAAAACACTTTTTTTAACTCCAGTAGCTAAAAGATATAATCAAAAAGATGCTGTTCGTCTTTCAAAAGAAGAAGTTTTGATTTTAGTAAGCGGCAGATATGAAGGCTTTGATGAGAGATTGATAGAAGATTTTGCCGATGAGGTTATTAGTATAGGTGATTTTATTTTAACAGGTGGAGAACTTGCCTCTTTAATTATTGCTGACAGTATATTAAGAAATATAAATGGGGTTCTTGGGAATTATGAGTCTTTGCAAGAAGAAAGTTTTAATGAAAATATGCTTGAAGCCCCTTCATTTGCTAAGATGGGTGAAGTTCCAAAAATCTTAAAAAGTGGAAATCATAAAAAAATAGAAAAGTGGAAGGAAAAAACATCACTCTTAAAAACAAAATTTCACAGACCAGATTTGCTTTATTAATTGTTTTATTTACTTTTGCATACGCACATCCTGTAAATCTTACTAAAATGAGTTGGGATGTAACTAAAAACGAATTTAAATTAAGATTTGTTTCCTATAACCTCAATAAACCATTCAATTCAGAAGTCGATGCAGAAAATTTTAATAAACAAAAAATTTTTACATATACAAAAAAACATTTAAAAATTAAGGGCTGTAAATTAATTCCTGATAAAATAAAAATTTCAAAAGAAATTGTAGTTGATGAATATTTTAAAACAGAATGTGAGCCTAAAAACAGATATAAAATACATTTTGATATGTTTTTTGATTTTGATAAAACTCAAAGAGGTATATTAAGGATTGTCGATAAAAATGAATCTGTTTATACTTTTTCCCCATCAAAAGAAAATATAGAAGTTCAAATAAACAGTAATAAAACACATTTTAAAGATTTTGTTAAAATTGGAATAATGCATATTCTAACAGGTTATGACCATTTGACATTTCTGCTTATGCTGATGCTTCCTCTGATTTTATTTTCTGAAAGTTTTTTTAAAAGTTTTATTTATATTATTGAAGTTGCAACCGCTTTTACGGTATCACATTCTATAACTCTTTCCCTTAGTGTTTTTAATATAATTAATCCTCCTGAAAATTTAATTGAAACATTAATAGCATTTACGATTTTTTTAACAGCATTTAATAATTTAACACATTATGTAAGTTTCAAAAAAGAGTGGCTTTTGGCATTTTTTTTCGGATTTATCCACGGATTTGGATTTGCAAATGCATTAAAAGAGCTAAATTTGCAAACAAGTGATTTTGCAAAGCTTGTTTTTGGGTTTAATATAGGAGTTGAAATAGGACAGTTTTTAGTTGTTTTAGCAGTATTACCAATATTATATTTTTTAATTAAAAGATTTAAAAAGTTGTATTTTATATTGAGTGTAATTGGTGGAATATTTGGACTTTTATGGATGATTGACAGAGTAACCAGACTTGGTTTTATGCCTTTTTGATTGAATTTATAAAATATTTTGATATAATTTCACTTCAAAATAAAGTGTGAATGCCCGGTTGTGGCCAATGGCACAAAGGAGAGATAATGAGAAACAGACTTATTGAAGCGTTTGAAGCTAAACAATTAGAAGGAAAAAGTGCACCTGAATTCAGACCTGGTGATACTGTAAGAGTAGCAGTAAAAATTAAAGAAGGTAATAAAGAAAGAATTCAGAACTTTGAAGGTGTGGTAATCGCAATCAAAGGTACAGGTGCTGGTAAAACATTTACTGTTAGAAAAATAGGTGCAAACAATATCGGAGTTGAGAGAATATTCCCTCTTTATAGCGAAAGCATTGCTGGTATTGAAGTTGTAAGAAAAGGTAAAGTAAGAAGAGCTAAACTTTACTATCTAAGAGGAAAAACAGGTAAAAAAGCAAGAATTAAAGAAAGAAGAGATTAATTTTCCTCTTTTTTATTTTTATTAATAAATATCCTTTGACACTATTAATCTTTTTAATGATATTGTTTTTTTAAGCAGCTGTGAATATTGTAGATTATTATTTGAGATACTGTAAATTTATTCTTCGTTTTATTATAAAATTCTTTTAATTAAAAAGTTAAATTTTTATATTATGTGTTATAATTTTTAAAAAAGGATTTATTATGGCAGAAATCAAAGATCAAGTATTAAGTTTTGGAGAAGTTCAGCAAGAGCATGAATGTATGACAATAGCATATGCAGGGGTAAGGGTGGAGAGCGAAAAACTATATGAAGGTGTGCTTCCTACAGAAGCATATCAGCAATGTATCATTTATCTTCAAGAACAGGCTCAGGAAATGGGAGCTGATGGAGTTAAAAATATAGATATTAAAATGAATACTTCCCATGATAAAAATTCAAAAGAAGTGATTGATTTTATAGCTCAGGGAACATTGATAAAATTTAAATAATTTCGCACAGATGATTTATCACATCAGGCAGGAATATATATTCTGCCTTTTTTAGAGCTTTTTGATATTCTTCATAATTTTTGAAATATTCAGGTTTAATATGATATTGTAAAATAATATCTCCGCTGTCAAGTTCTATATCTGCCCAATGTATAGTAATACCACATGCTTTTTTTGCTTCGAATGATTTTTTATCTGCATTTAATCCTTTAAAATCAGGCAAAATACTTGGATGAAGATTAATAATTTTACCTTTAAATTCATTTATTATTTCAGCAGGAACAATTTTTAAAAATCCGGCAAGAACTATCAAATCAGGATTTTTTTCTTTTAGTATATTTAAAATTTCATCAAAATTATCATTTATTAAAACAGGTGGAAGATTCTTTTCTTTTAAAGCTGCAGAATCGGCTCT
>JALTBU010000106.1 GCA_027008345.1 Nautiliaceae bacterium
GCGACGGTGATGGCGGAGGTGTGGACGCGTCCCTGGGTTTCGGTGGCGGGGACCCGCTGGACCCGGTGGGTGCCGGCTTCGTATTTGAGCTTGCTGTAGACTCCGTCCCCTTTGACCAGGACGATGAGCTCCTTGTACCCCCCGGCGCTCCCTTCGGAGGAGCTGACGATCTCCACCTTCCACCCCTGGCGTTCGGCGAAGCGCAGATACATTCGAAACATATCTTCGACAAAAAGAGCGCTCTCGTCTCCGCCGGTTCCCGCGCGAAGCTCCAGATAGATGTTTTTGTCGTCGTTGGGGTCTTTGGGGATCATCAGGACTTTGATTGCCTCCTCCAGCTTCGGAAGCTTCGGCTCCAGCTCCGCCAGCTCCTCCTTGGCCAATTCGCCAAACTCCGGATCGGAGAGCATCGCTTTGTTCTCTTCGATGGCGTCGCTGATCTCCAGATACTCCCGGGCTTTTTCCACCAGAGGGGCGATGGAGGATTGTTCCTTGCTCAGTTCCGTCATTCGCTGGATATCCGAAGCGATCTCGGGAGAGCTGAGCAGCCGGTTGATCTCTTCGTAACGGTCGATAAAGGGTTGGAGTTTCTCTTTGAACATTTCAGGTCCTCGAACTGGGATTGCTTTGAAATAGAACTATGTGATTATAGGGAAAATTCCGGCGGAAGCCGGAAGAGGGTCTTTGAGAAAAAAGAGGGGAGAGCTTAGGCGGCTTCGATGCTGTTGACCAGCTTGTGCAGGCGGCTGACTTTGCGGGAAGCGGTCTGCTTCTTGAGGAAGCCTTTGCTGACGTAATGGTGCAGCTGCTTGTTGGCGACCTTGAAGGCCTCCATCGCTTTCTCTTTGTCGCCGGCTTCGGCGGCTTCGCGGACGGCGCGGACGATGTTTTTCATCCGGGTGCGGTAGTAGCGGTTGCGCTCGGTTTTCTTGACGGTCTGCTTGATGCGCTTTTTGGCGGACTTGTGATGAGCCATAACGTTCCTTTTTTGCGTTGAAATTTTTGATAAAAATAGCCCCGCTTCGATCCCGGGTCTATTGAGTGGGCGAATTTTACCCAAAAAATCTGAGCCAAAGATGAAAAAGTGAAATGAATTTAGGTTTTGGATAAAATTGCGTAATTTTCAAAAGTTTTTTTGAATTGAGTGCTCTGAAAAACAACCGGTTTCACTCGAAGCTAAAGGAGTCGCGAACGTAAGCGCCCGTTTCACGGGTTGAGCGCTCCTTTGTCGCCATCGAGTGAAACCTCTCTCTGACATTTTTTGAGAGGGGTCAATTGTAAAAAAACGAATTAAAGGATAGAAGATGGCGAAACTCTTCGGAACCGACGGCGTACGGGGAAAAGCGGGAGCCAAGGTCTCCGCACCGGCGGCGATGCGCCTGGCGATGGCGACGGGAATCCATTTTCGGCCCCATTCCCGCACCAACAGGATCTTGGTAGGCAAAGATACCCGCCGCAGCGGCTATATGATCGAAAACGCCATCGTCTCCGGTTTGACGGCGGTGGGCTACGATGTGATCCAGATCGGGCCGATGCCCACGCCGGCGGTCGCTTTTTTGACCGAGAATATGCGCTGCGACGCCGGCATTATGATCAGCGCCAGCCACAATCCCTATTACGATAACGGCATCAAATTTTTCGATGCGGAGGGGAACAAACTGAGCCGCTCGGTCGAAGAGAAGATCGAAGCGATCTACGAAGACGACGAAGTGATAGAAAGGGCTCAAGTAACAGGGAAGAAGATCGGAAAATCCAAGCGGATCGATGACGTAATCGGCCGTTACATTGTCCACATCAAAAATTCCTTTCCCAGGGAGTTGACCCTCGCCGGGGTGCGGGTCGTGGTCGATTGCGCCAACGGAGCGGGCTATAAAGTGGCCCCGACAATCCTCAGTGAATTGGGGGCCGATGTCGTGGTCCTGGGGGATGAGCCCAACGGTTTCAACATCAATGAAGGATGCGGCGCGATGCATCCGGAGTCTCTGGCCAAAGAGGTGCTGCGCTACCGGGCCGATGTGGGGGTCGCCCTCGACGGGGATGCCGATCGG
>JALTBU010000107.1 GCA_027008345.1 Nautiliaceae bacterium
GAAGGGACACGCTGGGTTGCAAAAAAGGAGCTCCACGCATAGAAATAGCTAACCCATAGCTTCTACATAGGTTATAGTAATACTACGCGTTTTTGGATCCCACTCCACCGTACAGCCAAGAGATTCTGCAACAAATCTTACAGGAACCATAGTGCGATCATTTATTATAATCGGGGTAACTGCAGGATTCTTATTATCAATAAGCGTAAACTGTCTATTCACCTTTGCACTATTTTTGCCAATCCAGAGCTCTACTTCATTATCGTTCAACTGAATGGCGACTTTCCTTTCTTTTGGATCCCAGGAAATTTTTCCGCCAAGTGACTCCACTATTGCGCGTATCGGAACTACCGTTCTATTCCACTTTGGTATAATCACAGGTTTTGTGCCTCTTCCGGGATCTACTTCCACTACATTTCCATTTACGGTCATATATGGATCGCCTATTCTAAGAACAATTACGACTTTTTTAGGCTCTGGCTTTTCCTTATACAATCCTGTAAAAGTAATAATATCATCTGCTTTTAATTCCTTCTTAATTGGCCGGGGAGTAATATACCCTTCCACTGGTTCAAAAGTTACTGTATAAATGCCCACCGGTACCTCTTTAATAACGAAGCTTTTGCCGCTACCCTGATAGTTTTTGGGCCCTTCTATCTTAAACTTTGCATTATCAAGATTAGTCACCACTACAATTGAACCAGTGCTTACCTGCGACAATTTTTCGTAAATGCCTTCAAAATGTATAGACGAATTTCCTTTCAATATCTTTGTTTCACTTTTAGGAGTTTTATACCCGGGGACATCCTGGTAAGTAATCGTATATTCTCCTTCCGGGGCATTGTGCACAATGTAATTTGTTCCTTCGCCATAATAGTGCCTCGGGCCTTTAATAAGAAAGGAGGCCTGGTCAAGATTAGTCGTAACTGTAATAAAACCCGTTTTAGAACCAAGGGCATAAACCCATCCCAGATCGTCGCCAAAATATAGCGTACCGTCAGCGCCAATTACAGGAGAAGAATGAATAGCACTCCTTGCAGTAAAATCAAAAATCTCTTTTCCATTTTTATTAATAGCAAACAGATCGCCGTTATTCGTTCCAAAATAAATTGTGTCGTCCGATGCAACAACAGGTGCAGATTCTATTGGGCTATTCGCATTAAACTTATAAACTACTTTTAAATCTTTAGAAAGAATGTACAAGTAATGATTGCTCGACCCCACAGCAAGGTTTCCATTAGAAAGTAGTGCAGGTGAGGTAAAAGATGCACCCTGCACTTCGAAACGGTTTAAAATTTCTCCCTCAGTGGAAATTTGATAGATACTTCCAGAAGTAGTAGCTACATAAATATTTCCATTATGCACAAGCGGGGCCGTTCGTATCTTACCAGAAAGCGATTTTTTCCAAACTTCCCTTCCTTTAATAGAAACTTTATAGAAGTCGCCGCTATCGTTCCCAAAATACACAAACCCTTCGGAATACGCGGGTGAAGACCATATCGGGGCGCCGCTGTCAAACTCCCATTCAAAAGATGTTGTATTACTGCTTACATCTTTAGCATACAGATATCCATTGTCATTGCCTACAATAAGTAATCCCTCAGCAAGAAGTGGAGACGAATGAAAATCACCATTCACAGAAATCCTGTACAATTTAGAAGCTGAAAGAAGGTTATACTTGTATATGTACGAAGGGTTGCCTCCAACGACAAAAATATAATCTCCATATATTGCAGGAGTAGAGTAGATAGACCTCCCAATCGAAATAGAAAACGCGCTTACACCCTTATTTGGCTCAAAACCATAAAGAAGCCCTTCAGTAGTTGCAAAATATACTACACCGTTTTCTGAAAAAACACCAGAAGAAGACACTTTACCGGAAATTCTGTGTTCCCATTTAAGCCCGTTGCTCTTTGGTCCTTCGACATTCTGATGTGCAGTTCTTTCTGCATTAACTCTGTACATCACGGGAGGAATGTAATCTGCAGCGATAGAAGTAGGAATTTGCAAAATAGAAAGTGCAAAAATTAAAGTCATCAATAAAT
>JALTBU010000108.1 GCA_027008345.1 Nautiliaceae bacterium
TTTTTTGCTTCACTTTTAAGCCTTTTAATGACAATTCTTATTACATCAATGGAGCTGTCCCCTCTTAGTGCAAAAGTTCTATTTTTTTTATCGGTGCACCTGATAAGCTCTTTTTCACTTAAAGCTTCAAGCTGATGATAAGAAAAAAACGGAGTTACTATTTCTTCATACTCTTCATTTTCAAAAACTTCGCTTGCAATATGCTCTATTTCTCTTTTTATTTTGGCTTTTTTGCCAAAATATAATTTCCCGCCATCCGGTATATCATGTGCAAAAATCATTTTTCACTTTCAAAATCATATTTGTCATTAACCAATTGATAAAGCATCCATAAAAGTAAAGGAGCTCCAACAATTAAAATAATTATTTCCATATTATTCCTCCATATTTCTAAGTAAAATATCTATTTCTTTTCGTTTGCTTTTTTTGATTTTTAAAAAGACCAAAAGAGAAATAAAACCTAAAACAAACATAACTAAATCTAAATAATTAAATTTTTTAACTAATCTGTAAAAAATAGTAATTTCACCACTCATTATAGCAAACATTACAACAAAAATATTTCTTAAACTATCTCTAAGTAAATCAATTTCAATTTTAATCTTCTCACTTCTCATTCTATACTTTTATTTTTTCACTTGTATAAACCCTAACTCCGCTCCCGTCATATTTTCTTATACCGAGTTCATCCAAAGCAAGTTCAACTGCATTGATAATATGTGCCATTTTATAATCTTCTATTAATCCCATATTATTGATTCTAAATAGTTTACCTTTCATATGGTCCTGTCCGCCTGCAACATTTACTTCATATTTTTTAAGAATTTTTCTTAGTTCTTCTGCTTTTTCAAAATAAACAGCCGCCATAGATTTAGCTGGCTCTTGCGGGAAAATAGTAAGTCCAAGTTCTTCAATTGCATGAATTAAGGCTAAATGTCTATTTGCTGTATTTTCATAGTGTTTATCAAGTCCTATTTCTTCAAGTTTTTTTAAAACTTCATTTAAAGCAATTATATGACTTGTAGCCGGTGTAAATGAGGTTGAGCCTTCGCTTTGTTTTTTAATTTCATTTGCAAGATTGAAATAAAAACCTCTTCCCTTACCAATTCTTTTAAGTGCTGCTTCACTTATTCCAAGCATTGCTAAACCAGGTGGGAGCATAAATGCTTTTTGACTTCCGCCAATTACAATATCTATATTTGATGTGTCTATATCTTCAACTCCAAGTGCTGTAATCCCGTCAGCTACGATAATAATATCATCACGTATAAGTTTTACCTCAGCTGCAATTTCTTCTACCGGATGTCTAAGTCCTCCGGCACTTTCACTTATCTGAATAAAAAGAGTATCAATTTTAGAATCTTCTTTGATAGCGGCGATAATATCATCAACTTTTGCCGGAGTATCCCAGTCATATTTAATTTCTTTATATTCTATACCGTGAGCATCACAGATTTTTCCCCATCTCTCTCCAAATTTTCCGGCATTGATTGTAAGTGCTTTGTTTTTAACTGTATTTATAACAGCCGCTTCCATAGCACCAGTACCAGATGAGCTTAAAAAAACATTATAAGGAAGATGAGTAATATTTTTAAATCTTTCAAGCGTTTCAAGTAATATTGCTTTAAATTCAGGGGTTCTGTGATGGATTGTCTCTTTTAAAAAGGTTTCTCTTACAAACAAAGGTATTTCAACAGGTCCCGGAGTTGCTAAAATCATTATATTCCTTTTTTAACGAAATTATATCCAAAAAGCCAAAAAGGCTAAAAATAGTACTGATTAAATAATCAGTGCTTTATAAAGATTTAATTTTTTCAATTATTTTATCTTTATCAAATCCAAAATATTTATAAACTTCGCTTCCTTTTCCGCTTGCACCAAATGTATCCATTCCAATAACCACATCAGCATATTTATACCATTCTAAGCCTCTTGCCGCTTCAATTGCTATAACTTTTCCTTTGAATAGACTATCTTTAAATTCCTGAGACTGCTCTTCCAAAAGATCAAAACAAGGCACACTCACAACCCTTGCATCAAT
>JALTBU010000109.1 GCA_027008345.1 Nautiliaceae bacterium
CTAAAAAAAGATTGTTTTTATTATTTGTTTTGGCAATGTTGCTTGGATTTTTGACAGGATTTAAATCAACGGCAGTATTTATTGCATTAATGGGGCTTGCCGGATTGTCACCAATATTAAAATTTAAGAATTTAATCCTTTTTGCAGGTATATTTATTGTTTTAATGGCAATAAGTGCTTATAAATTTATGCATTTTACAAATTTTTGGGATACATTTAATTATCTTTTAAGAAGGGCAACAGCAATTGCAGTGGATGGGACAGTTGGTGTATATAATTATTTTCCAAACGGAGGAGAAAATTCATATATGATACTATTATACAATTTAGGTAATAAATTGGCTTCTTTAATTACAGGGTATCCTAAAAATTCTATTGAATTTTTACAAATAGATTTAGGAAGACATATTGGATATTTAACATATCCTTCGGAAGTGGCAAAAGAGGCAATTACCGGGGCTTTTAATTTGACTATAACAAATTTCGGCGAAGCGATATATCTTTTTGGAAAAAATTTTTTTTGGGTATATACATTGATTGTTTCTATATATATTGGAGTTATGATTTATTTATATAAATATGCGGATTTATTTTTAAAAATTGTTTTGATAGTTTATTTTATAACTGCACTTGATGTTGGAGGAGGGCGGATTACTAATATTTTTGCATTTACAACGTTTATATATTTATTGACTTTGTATTTTATATTGAAACTAATTTTTTATAGAGTAAAGGTTTATGAATATGAAAAAAATTAATTTAATTGTTCCGATTTTACTGCCTGAAAATATTGCGTGTAAAAACAGAATGGAAAGCTTTATAGAAGTTTTGTCAAAAAGATATCAAATAAATCTTATAACATTAAGTAAAACAGATGAAGAGCATAAAGTTAAAAATTTATTTAAAAAGTATGATTTAAAATATTATTTTATTTTTAATGATAAATATCATAAAGATTATTTTTATAAAAGAGCGCTTAAAGAAATAGTTTTTTCTTATAAACTTATAAAATTGTCAAAAACAGTTGAAGCTGATTTTATTATAGCCACATCGCCAAGTATGTTTATAATTCCTTTTTTGCAATTTGATAAAAGAAGAAAAATCTTAGATTTAAGAGATTTGGTATGGGAATATATAGGCAATAAAAAAATAAAAAATACATTAAATGTGATTATGAGATTTTCTTTAAATAAAATAAACAAACTTATTGTTACAAATCAATATGAAAGAAAAGTGCTTGAAAATTATAGACCTGAAATTATCTACAATGGTATATCTGAAGATAAATTTAATAAATTAAGCAATATTGAATTTGAAAAAAACGATAAATTTTCAATTACTTATGTGGGTAATATTGGTATTGCTCAAAATGTAGGTATTTTAATTAAGGCTGCACAGAAACTTACCGATATTAATTTTAATATTGTTGGTGACGGAGTGGAATTTGAAAAAATAAATGAGTATGTTAAAAAACATAAATTACAAAATGTTTTATTGTATGGTAGGAAAGAATGGAATGAAATTTTAGATATATACAAAAAAAGTAATGTTTTATGGGCTCAATTGGATGAAAATTTTAAAAGCGCTGTACCTTCAAAGCTATATGAGTATCTTTCAACTGGTTTGCCGGTGATTTTTGGAGGATATGGAGAAGCTGTTAATTTATTAAAAAATTTTGAAAACTGTTTTATACATAAACCAGGTGATGTTGATGGATTAAGTAAAATTTTATTGAATATAAAAGAAAAAAATTTTTCCAAAAGTTCTTATAATATAAGAAAAATAAGAGAAAATTATATTAGAGAAAAACAGGCTTTAAAATTATTGGAAATATTGGAGGATTTATGAAAATATTATCAGTGTTTGGAACAAGACCTGAAGCAATAAAAATGGCTCCATTAATCAAATTATTAGAAAATGAAAGTTCTTTTGAGAGTAAAGTATGTGTTACAGCCCAGCACAGGGAAATGTTGGATCAGGTTTTGGATATTTTTAATATTAAGCCAGATTATGATTTAAATATAATGAAAAAAAATCAGGACTTATATGATGTTACTGTCAATATATTAACAGGTATCAAAGGCATACTTGAAGAATACAGACCAGATTTAGTACTGGTACACGGAGATACAACAACGACTTTTGCAACAACTTTGGCTTCTTTTTATCAAAAAATAGATGTAGGTCATATAGAAGCTGGTCTTAGGACTGGTAATATTTATTCACCTTGGCCTGAAGAAGCGAATAGAAAACTTACAGGGGTATTGGCAAAATATCATTTTGCACCAACAAAAACTGCAAAAGAGAATTTGATAAAAGAAGGTATTGATGAAAAAAATATTGTTATAACAGGAAATACTGTTATAGATGCATTATTGTTGAGTTTAAAAAAAATACAAAAAGATAAATTTTTAGAAAATAAAATAAGAAATGAATATAAATTTCCAAAAGAAGTGCTTGATTCTAAATTTATATTAATAACAGGACATAGACGTGAAAATTTTGGTCAGGGATTTATAAATATTTGTAAAGCGATTAGAAAATTAGCATTTCATTATCCTGATGTAAATTTTATTTATCCAGTACATCTTAATCCAAATGTTAGAAAACCGGTGAATGAAATATTATCAGATTTAAAAAATATTTATTTGATAGAGCCTCTTGATTATTTACCGTTCGTATATTTAATGAGCAAAAGTTATTTAATTTTAACAGATAGTGGAGGAATACAAGAAGAAGCTCCAAGTCTTGGGAAACCTGTTCTTGTGATGAGAGATACTACTGAAAGACCAGAAGCAATTGAATCTGGAGCAATTAAACTTGTAGGAACAGATAAAGTAAAAATATTCAATGAAGTATCATTGTTAATCGAGAATAAACAGGAATATGATAAAATGGCACAATCAGTTAATCCATTTGGAGATGGAAAAGCCAGTAACAAAATAATAAATTTTTTAAAGGTAAATTTAAAATGAAAGTTTGTGTAATTGGTCTTGGATATATTGGACTTCCTACGGCTGCATTGCTTGCAAATAGAGGATATGATGTTCATGGAGTTGATATTGTTCAAGATGTAGTAGATACTATTAATCAAGGGAAAATTCATATAGTTGAACCTGATTTAGATACTTTTGTTCATGCTGCAGTCAATAGTGGAAAGTTAAAAGCAGATACAAAACCTACTAAAGCGGATATTTTTATTATTGCTGTTCCAACTCCTTTTCATAAAAGTGGCTATGATATACCTACTCCAAATATAGATTATGTAATAAGTGCAACCAAATCAATTGCTCCTTATGTAAAAGAAGGTAATATTGTTATCTTAGAATCCACCTCTCCTGTTGGAACAACTGAAAAAGTTGCAGAAGTATTGCAAGAAAATGGAGTAAATACAGATAATGTGTATATAGCTCATTGTCCTGAAAGAGTACTGCCGGGTAAAATTATGACCGAACTTGTTGAAAATGACAGAATTGTTGGGGGTATAAATAAAAAATCTACTAAAAAAACAGCAGAATTTTATAGAAGTTTTGTAACCGGGGAAGTCTTAGAAACAGATTCAAAAACAGCTGAACTGTGTAAACTTACAGAAAATAGTTTTAGAGATGTAAATATAGCGTTTGCTAACGAGCTTAGTATTATTTGTGATAAATATGGAATAGATGTATGGGAGCTTAGAGAACTTGCTAATCGTCATCCAAGAGTTAATATACTTTATCCTGGTGTTGGAGTCGGAGGGCATTGTATCGCAGTTGATCCATGGTTTATTGTAAGTGATAATAAAGATGAGGCAAAACTGATAAAAACAGCAAGAGTTGTCAATAATTATAAGACAGAATGGGTAATAGAAAAAATTAAAAATGAAGCTTTAAAATTTGAAATGGAAAATAAAAAAAAGCCAAAAATTGCCTGTATGGGACTTGCTTTTAAACCTGATATTGATGATTTAAGAGAATCACCGGCTTTATATATTACAAGAAGACTAATAAATGAAAATTTAGATATATTGCCCGTTGAACCTAATATTGAAAAATTTGATGAATTTAGAATTATAGATTATACAAATGCTATTCATAATGCAGATATTATTGTTTTTTTAGTCGCCCACAAAGAATTCAAGAATCTTGAAATTGATAAAAATAAAAAAGTTTTGGATTTCTGTGGAGTATTAAAATAACTTAAACTCCCCTTTTTTCTAAAACCACTTGAAAAGTTTTAAAAAGAGTTTTAATTTCAAGCCAAATTGACCAGTTTTTTATATAAAACAAATCATACATAAGCTTTTGTTTTGCATCTAGTGCATTTTCTCCATAAGGATAATTTACCTGAGCCCATCCAGTGATTCCGGGTGCTACAAGATGTCTTTGATTATAGTAAGGAATTTCTTTTTCAAATATATCAATCCAGTATTTTCTCTCAGGTCTTGGACCAACCAAATGCATCTCGCCTTTTAAAACATTAATTAACTGAGGTAATTCGTCTATTCTTGTTTTTCGCATAAATGCTCCCCATTTAAATATTCTGGGGTCATTTTTACTTGCAAATTGGGGTTTTTCTTTTTCTGCATCAGGAATCATACTTCTAAATTTATAACATACAAATTCTTTGCCGCCTTTTCCTACTCTTTTTTGTTTAAAAATTATAGGGCCTTCTGGGGATTCTTTTTTTATTTTATAAGCTGCATACGCCATAATGGGAGAGGTGAAAATTAATAGAGGAATTGAAACACTAAAATCAATTATTCTTTTTATAAAATATTCAATTTTATTGTAAGGCTTTATTTCCTCTAAATAGGAAATTTTTGTATTATTATTTGGGACATATAATTTATAAAGATAATTTTCTAAAAAATGTTCAATTGTTAGAAATTTATGACCTTTTAATTCAAGTGAAGTTAAATATTTAATTAATTCGTTATCTGCTTTGTCAGTATTTAAAATAATATATTCAAAATTGTTGTGACTAATAATTTTTTCTATTTCTTCTTTTTTGGGTTTAACATATACAATTTTTTTATTCAAATATTCTTTTTCTAATTCATTAAAGATATATTTTTTACCTAATACAATCATTTTATACCACTTATTTTTGAAGAAATTATATCAAAATTTATTTAATTTTAAGCGACAGACACTTTTTAGGATTAAAATTTTTGGTTGCGGGGGCAGGATTTGAACCTGCGACCTTCGGGTTATGAGCCCGACGAGCTACCAGGCTGCTCTACCCCGCGTCAGTGGCTGGGCTGGGAGGATTCGAACCTCCGAATGACGGAGTCAAAGTCCGTTGCCTTACCGCTTGGCGACAGCCCAATCTGTGTGGATTGAAATTATAATAAAAAAAATTTAAAATTGCAAGAGTAAATAAGATATAATTTTAAAAATTTTAGGAGAAGTTATGATAAAAAAACAAAAAATATATTTATATATAGCAGTAGCCTATATTTTCAGTTTGGCATTTCATTTGTATTGGATAAGCTGGGCAAACCATATTCCGCAGTTTTTTTGGCATGGACAATTAATGATAAATAATCCTGATGGATATTATTTTGCGAGTGATTCACAAAAGATTTTATATAATATGCATAAATATAATTTGAATCTTTCCCACCCTTTTCAAATAGGACTTGGAGTTATTACTGCATTTTTTGTAAAACTTTTTCCTTTTTTATCTCTCGATACAGTAATTTTATATTTATCAGCCATAATTTCATCTCTTATTGTAATACCTGTAATATTAATAGGTAAGCTATACAAAAATTTAGAATGGGGATTTTTAGCAGCCCTCTTGGCTTCAATTGGATGGAGTTTTTACAATAGAACACTTGTGGGTTATTATGATACAGATATGTTTTCAGTTTTGGATATTACAGTTGTTTTATATCTGTTTTTAGATTCAATGAAAAATAAAAGCAGTTTAAGTGCTTTTTTTGCATTTTTAATGATTTTATTTAATGAGTGGGTATATCCATCGGGAAATATGATTATTTTTGCAGTATTTATATTTGCAGCTGTATATCTTTTTTTTACAGATAAAAAATTTTTATATAAATTTTTAATTATTGTCTCAATTGCTTTTATCAGTATAAATATATTTATAAAATTAATTATTGGAGTTGTTTTTTATTATTTGATTTTGCAAAATAAGATAAAAAATGAAAAAACATTTGGAACAATTGTTTTTTTAATTTCAATTGTTTTTTCTCATGCTTCTATTGCAATCTTTTTAAGAGTTTATTCTTATGTTTCATCTCAGGTCAAAATAGAAGGTTTACATTTTCTTAATGTAATGAGAACGGTTAGAGAAGCAAGCCACATACCATATTATATTATTGCAGACAGGATTATAGGAAGTGTAATAGGAATTGTTATATCTGTAATAGGATATATTTTACTTGTTAAAAAATACAAAGAATTTATAATAGCTCTTCCTCTTTGGGGGGTTGGATTTTTTGCATTTTTTGGGGGACTTAGATTTACAGTTCATGCAGTGCCGATTGCAGCATTGAGTGCAACATATCTTCTTTTTTATTTGGCTGAGAAATATAAAAAATATCAAAAAATTATAATTTACGGGGGGTTTTTATTTTTAATAGCTCCAAATATTACGCATATTGTCGGTTGTTGTGAAAAAAATAAAACATTGGCTTTTTTTGAAAAATATTATCCTCTAAGAAGTTATCCTTATCTTGTCCCAACAGTTTTAAATAAAAATGAAGTAGAAGTGCTTGATAAATTAAAACATATTTCAAATGAAAAAGATTATGTTTTAACATGGTGGGATTATGGATATCCGATATGGTA
>JALTBU010000110.1 GCA_027008345.1 Nautiliaceae bacterium
GAGCCGGAATATCTTATATTTTCACTTATTTTTTGAGGTTTGTGTATATGTCCAAGCGCAGTGTAATCAAAATTTTTGAAAATTTCAGGTGAAAGGGTTTTAATTTTCCCTATGTAAATTTCTCTTTCGCTATCACTTATCAGTGCACCACTAACACTCAAATGCCCTGTGACTATTATTTTTTTATTGTATGTTTCTGCTCTTTTATAGACTTCATTATAAAAATTTTTTATGCCTTCACTTAATTCAAGCTCTTTTTGGGTAAGATTTAGCGAAGTTGTTTTTATAAATCTTTCTCTTAAAAAAGGCACAGCACAAATTACAAAATCTCCCATATCAAAAATCAAATCATCTAAATTTTCAATATCAGCAATTATATGTATGTTAAAAGCATCAAGCACATCTTTTGAAATTTCAAGAGTTGAAATTGAATCGTGATTTCCGGCAATGATAAAAATGTGTTTGAGATGTTTTATAGCTTGGGCTAAGAAGCTGTGATACATTTTAAGAGCATAATTTGGGGGATTATACGAATCAAAAATATCTCCAGCAACAATTAAAATATCAATATTTTCTTCTTTTATAGTTTCAATCAGCCAATTTAAAAATTTTTTATGCACTTCTTCAAAACTTCTGCCCTTAAAATTAATCCCAAGATGCCAGTCTGATGTATGTAATATTTTCATAATAAGCCTTATTTTAAATTTTTTAAAACTGCCCTTGCTTCATCCAAGTCCGCTAACCTCTCAAGCTCCCCGTCTTTAAATACATACCACTCCCTCTCATCAAATTTTCTACCCGTTTTAAGCCTTGCTTCAATTACATCATAATTATTAAGTTCCACATCCCAGTCTTCTTTGTATGCCTTTTGTTTTTTACACCATTCTTTACCGTTTGATGGTATAAAATCCCTCTCAACCTCATCTCCTGATAAATAAAGTTTTGCAACATAAGCAGGACCAAATTTTGGTGTGTAACACCCCTCAGTTTTAAAATGAAACCATTTTGTACGGCGGGAAGAGAGAATTCTTTTTGCTTTTTCAATCAAATCAAAAAGTTCTTCATCGCTTAAATTTTCAAGATTCATATAAAACCTTTGTGATTTTTCTAAAAATTAAATAAACTAAAAGCGGAATCAAAACAAGATTTATAAAAAACATTCCAAAATATAAATATGCCATCTTAATAAGAGAATTTACAATTTTTGAAGCGTTGTTTAAGAATAAAACAAATTTTTCTTTCAAATCATTTGCCTGATTTTGAACATAATCAAATTTATTTTTAATAGCACCCCAGATGCTGTTTGAATCTTTTGGTATAGTAAAATCACTGTTTTTCGTTTCAGAAAAAATTTTAAGGGTATTTTCAGTGACTGTTATCTCCTTTTGGATATAACCGTTTACCAAATTTCCTCCAAATGCTACAAACACAAAGAAAAATCTTATAAATGAAATTAAAATCAAAAAATATCCTATTTTTAAAACTTTTTTCTTTGTTAAAAGTAAACCTGATGCCAAAACAACAGCACCGAGAGGAAAAAGAAAATTAAAAAGTACTATTGAAATATTAAAAACAACTCCCAAAGCACCATATACAACAGTTGAAATAAACAATAAATTTGAAACCCTCTCAGTTAAATCATCAATCGGATCAAGCACTTCACCTGCCCCGACACTAACACCTACACCTGCCGGCTCCATTTCAAGCTCTGAATGCTTTATTACAGACACTCCGGCATTTATTCCTCTTATTATTGCATAAGAGATTAACGATTCTTTTATGCTGTTATCAATAAAATTTTTTGCTATATTATCAACTGATGGGATATTTGGCTTAAACATCAGCACAATTCCGGCAATAATTATTAAAAATGCTGAAATTAATTTATTTTTGTAATTCATCAAGCGCCTTTTGAATTAACTTATCAATTTTAGGATATTCATAAATTCTTCCATGACTTACACCATCAATAATAATTAAATCTTTTAAATTTTTAATATTTTTAAGTAAATTTTTAAGGGATTTCTGAGGAATAA
>JALTBU010000111.1 GCA_027008345.1 Nautiliaceae bacterium
TTTTTAAAAATATATAAATAACAGCTAATGTTGTTACAAATAAGGTAAAAATTGCTATAAATTTTTTATGCTTTAAAAGTGTTTTAACTATGTCTTTTAGACTGATTTCATCTTCATCGCATTCCACAGGAATATATTGAACAGGAATTATTTTTTGTTCTTGTGACATAAATTACCTTTTTTAGATAGAATTTTATCAAAAAGGTTTAAAATGTTTAAACTTAAACTCTCAGACATCTCAAAAGAAACAGGAGATTATGTAATTAATCCAAGTAATACTGTGCTGAGTCTTGGAAGCGGGGTTAGTGGAGTGCTTAAAAGAATGTGTCCAGAGCTTCAAAATGTTATGTGGGAGTGGCTAAACAGAAACGGATATCTGAATCCAGGAGAGATTGCAGTTACGCCATATCCGTGTGAAGAGTTTGATTATGCAATTCATGCGGCGGTAATGGATTATAGAAATGGAGCAAAACAAGTTAATCCGACATATGGGAGGATTGAGGAAATTTGCAAAAATATATCTGAATTTTTAAATGAAAAGGAAGTAAAAGTTATAACTCCGCTTTTAGGGACAGGAGTTGGAGGACTTGAAAAAGAAAAAGTATATGAAATTATGAAAAGATTTTTTGAAAATTTAAAAGCTGATATTATTCTTGTAGTGCATAGAAAAGAAGATTATGATAAATTAATTTTAATTTAATAATTAGGTGTATAATTGCAATACATTCAAAAAAAATATATAATAATAAAAAGGAGTGCATATGCAAATGCCAAAACCAAAAAATATAATTTTTATGTGTCAGGTAAAAAGACCGCCTAATTTTCCAAAACCAAGCTGTGTAAGAGAAGGAAAAGAAGATTTGTTTCCATATACTCAGCAAAAAATGATGGAGATGGGAATTGATCCAATGACAAATTGGATAGTTCCAACCGGGTGTCTTAACAGATGTAATTTCGGACCGGTAATGCTTGTAGAGCCTGGAAGTTATATGTATGTTGATTTAGATAAAGAAAAAATTGACAGAATTTTAGAAGAACATATTAAAAACGGAAATCCTGTAAAAGAATATTTAATTCCAGAGGAGTTTTGGGCGTGAAAATAGAAATGCTTTATAGCAAAATCCACAGAGCCACAGTAACGGATGCCAACTTGAATTATGTTGGCTCCATTACTATTGATGAAGAATTAATGGAAGCGGCAAATTTACTTGTGGGACAAAAAGTAGATATTGTAAATATCAATAACGGTGAGAGATTTTCCACTTATGTGATTAAAGGCAAAAGAGGTAACAAAGATATTTGTTTAAATGGTGCAGCTGCAAGAAAAGTGCATAAGGGAGATAAAATAATTATTATCGCTTATGCACAGATGGAATTAGAAGAAGCTAAAAAATTTAAGCCATCTGTTATTATTGTCGATGATAATAACAATATTATAAAAAATACTGAAAATTTAAGGGAAGAGTGATGTTTGGAAATTTAGATTTAAATGAAATGATGAAAAAACTGCAAGAAAGTATGGCAGAACAAAACAATAAAACATATACTGCAAAAAGTGGAGGCGGTCTTGTAGAAGCCACTGTAAACGGACAGTTTGAACTTGTTGATTTAAAAATTGATGATAGCCTTCTTGAAGATAAAGAATCTTTACAGATACTGATTATGAGTGCAGTCAATGACGCAATTAAAATGGCTGTTGAAGATAAAAAATCTCAGGCGATGAATATGTTTGGCGGCCTTAATCTCGGGCAATGAAAATACTTGTTTTTTTAATACCTTTTTTTCTTTACGGATTTGCCGATTTTTCTATATGCTATAAAAAATATTCATTTTTAAAAAATTCAATCCCCGTTACAAAAAATAAAAGTGTTACCTTTTCAAAACATTCTGATTATTTATATTATGATCCTTTTACCGGCTTGTATGTAATAAATCATAAAAATTTTCATATTGTTAAATTTTTTACAAATGCAAAACTTGGCTGGTGGATGGCCGGAATAAAGCATAATGCTGTTTACGGCGGAACATATGC
>JALTBU010000112.1 GCA_027008345.1 Nautiliaceae bacterium
ATTTATTGCTATTAATAATGCAAACCATAAAGGGTCTATTCCATACGCTTCAATAATAGGGATTAAAATAGGAATAATAATAAATGTAATTTCTATAAAATCAATAAAAAATCCTAAAATAAAAATTAAAAGCATTGTAATAGCTATAAAAGCATATTTATTTGGGATGTAATTTGTAAAAAAGTCAGTAATTATATCCCCAGCTCCGCTTTCGTTAAACACTAAACTAAATGCAGTTGCTCCAATTAAAATCATAAAAATCATTGATGTAATTTTTACAGTTTCCACACTTGCATATCTTAAAAGCTCTAAATTAAATGTTCTATAAAAAACAGTCAAAATAATAGCACCAAAAGCACCTATTGCCGCTGATTCTGTAGGAGTTGCAAAACCGGCAAAAATACTTCCTAAAACAACAAAAATTAAAATAAAAGGAGCTATAAGGCTTTTTGCAGCTTTTATTAATATTTTTGAATAAGGTTCATTTGTTTTAATTGCAGGTGCCATTTCAGGCTTTATAAATGAAATAATTAAAATATATAAAATATAAATACCAACAATTATAATCCCGGGAATTACTGCAGCTTTAAACAAATCCCCTACACTGATATTCATTGTAGCACCTAAAATAATTAAAACAATACTAGGCGGAATTAACTGACCTAATGTCCCACTTGCCGCAATTACACCACTTGCAAGTTTTGGAGAATAATTGTGTTTTAACATTATAGGCAAAGAAATAACAGTCATCATTACAACACTAGCCCCAACTATTCCTGTAGATGCTGCTAAAATAGCCCCTACTATAACAATAGAAATAGCAAGCCCTCCTCTGATAGAACCAAAAAGCTCTCCTATGGATTCGAGCATATTTTCAGCAATTTTACTTTTTTCTAAAATAAATCCCATAAAAATAAATAAAGGCACGGCCATTAAAGTAAAATTTTGCATAATTCCATAGATTCTGTAAGGCAAAAGTCCAAATACATCAAGTCCGATATTTGGGTCAAGAAGTGCTGCTACAATAGCACTTCCCCCAAATGCAAAAGCTACTGGAATACCTAACATAAGTAAAACAAAAGCTACCGCAAAAAGAATTAAACCTGTCATTTTTCACCTTTGAATATCATATAAATATTTTTTCTAATCTCCCCTGCACTTTGGATTAAAACTACAATAAACGCCCAAAACATAGCACTTTTTATAATCCATCTATCAGGTAATCCCCCCGGGTTTGGACTTGCTTCGTTTTGAGATATTGACATTTGAATAAAAGGAATAGCCTCTAGGACAATAAGTGTAGAAAGCGGAACTATAAAAGCTATTAATGCTATTATATTTATAAATTTTTGTAATTTAAAAGGAAATTTATCGTAAAATATATCAACTCTTACGTGTTTGTTTTTAGATAGAGTATAGGCAATTCCAAATAAAAATATAATATCATACAAATGCCATTCAAGCTCTTGCATTGCAATGCTTCCTCCACTAAAAAGTTTTCTCATAATTACATCATAAGAGACTAAAAGAGTTAAAATAAATAAAGCTAATCCAGAAATAATCATAAAAAATTTAGATATTTTATCTGCTATTAAATCTATTTTAGGAATTATAGAAAGAATAATTACAATAGCTATTGCATAAAGAATAGATAAATCGATTCTATCTGTATAATTCATAAGATGATTTATTAAAAAATCTAATAAGTCTTTATACCAAGTGATTAAAATCATTTCTTCTCCTTATAAATATTCCGGGGCATCGTTGCTAAAAATTATCAAATCTCCGGATTTTGTTAAATCAGCTAATATTTTTTCTAATTTTGATTTATCTGATAAATAGACCTTATTAGTATTTATTATATTTTTACATAAAATGTTTTTATTTATTTTACCTGTGATAATTGCTAAATCAAATACCTCATCTATTTTTTTAGCTATCTTTTCATTTAACTCATCATTTGCTTCTACAAGCCCCGGAGTTACAATTACCTTTCTTCCGGGATATTCTTTTATTATTTCAA
>JALTBU010000113.1 GCA_027008345.1 Nautiliaceae bacterium
TAACTACGCTTATAAACTTAATAGCCAACGGACTTAATTTATACCTTGCTTTTACAATAGCCTCACTTTTTTTAACCTCCAAATCTCCATCTGCTCTAATTATTTTAGCCATTTAAAGCCTTTTTTATGTAAGTATATCATTTATTATGATAATATATCAAGATATATCATAGTTATTTATCATAGTTCACCCCACTTTTATCATAGTTCATACCCCACTTTTATCATAGTTCACCCCACTTTTATCATAGTTCACCCCACTTTTATCATAGTTAAACTTCAGAAATCCCTAAATTTAGGGCTTTTCGGCTTACTACACTATACATTATACAAGTATATATATAGACACTATACGCGCGTGCGCGCGTGAGAGAGTTTTTTTAATTTAAATTTTACTTTTAGTTCTTTGATTACCAACGTAAGTTTTTTTGATTTTCAAGTGTTTTTGGGATTTATTAAAAGGCGAGGATAATTTTAGTTAATTTTTCGCTTCTAAAATTGCTTGTAAGAGACTTTTTTTAGTTGTCGGCTATATTACTATTAAAAAACAAAAAAAATCGCTCTACGGCTTTCTAATCGCTTAATTTTAAGAGAATATTACCTTTTAAACTTAAAGCTAAAATTATTACTAACACTACTTTCGCTTTTAATTTCTTTTTTTTCTTTAAAAGCACTTTTGTTTAATAAATATTCTTTAATTTCGTTGAATATTTGAAGATTTCTTTCTGACTTAGTATGATAATTTATATCCTCTAACTTATGACCTTTCTTTAACATCAAATTAATTCCATTCAGTATCATCTCTCTAACATCTTCTTCGTTATCGCTAAGATTTGTTACATAAATTTTGTCTTCTTCTAAATCGTCGATAAGTGTATATTTATTTTCTTTTTCTATTAAAACTCTTTTAATTTGCTTAACTGCTTCGTAGGAAGGTTTAAAAGTTGAATAATTATGTATTTCTTCGTCTTCGGTCATCAATTTTACACTGCAATTAAATTTATCTTTTGAATTAGATAATGCATATATAAAATAGTTCTCTATGTTTATTTTTATTTTGTTTTTAGAACTTAATTCTGCAGTTTCTTTTACGATTTGCTCTTTTTGTTCTTTTATTGATTTTTGTAGAAGCTCTAACTGCTCTTTTAGTTTTTCATTCTCTTCTTCAAGCTCTTGCACTCTGTTTTCAGACTGAGTTAGTTTATTTTTTAGTTCTTCTATTTGTTTATCTTTTTTATTTAGTTCTTCTTCTAAATATTCAACTACTTTTTCGTTTGGAACAGGCTTTTTTGTGTCTTTGTAAGTATATTTATTGCTATATACTAATTCTTTTAGTTTTTTAGTCTCTTTTTCCTGTTCGTTTATTTTCTTTATAAACTTTTTTAATTGCATATCAAAAAGTTTTACAAGCTCTGCAATAGTAAGCTCTTTATTTTTAATTCTCTCTTTTAATTTTTTTACAAACTCTTCAAGCTCTGCATAATCTGCCCGTTCTGCTTTATTTTCTTTGTAAAATTCTCTTATTTGCTTATTTAACTCTTTTAAGTCTTTAACCCTTGCAAGTTTAGTGCCTTCTCTTTTAAGAGTTCCTGCGATTTTAAAGTCTTTAACATCAAGGCGTTTTGGAGCTTTTTTATTATTCAAATAATAGTTATATCCTCTCTCCATTCCCAAAGTTTCTGCTACAAATGTTTGGAGATTTGATAAATAATATTTATTTAACTTGTTACGCTTAATTGCCACTCCGTTACTATCTAAACCTAAGAATTCCAAGTGTGAGTGATAATTTTTAACAATCTCAAACTCTTCTAAATTAACAGGCTCTAACAATTTTTTATTTTCATCTACCCAATATAGCTTATTGTCTTCTGTATTTAAAATAAAATCAACTCCGCTATAAAATTCTTCTCCCGTATCTTTTTTAATTAATTTTCCCTCGTCCCTATGAATTGCTACGCTCACAACTTTTGTATCAAGTGTTTTTTCTAAATGTTGTGCTATTTTTT
>JALTBU010000114.1 GCA_027008345.1 Nautiliaceae bacterium
CTTTTATATTCTCCTCAGCATAACATAGACAATCAGCTAAAACAAGTCTTCCCTCTGCATCTGTATTTCTAACTTCAATAGTTTTTCCATTTTTTGCCCTTAATACATCATCAGGTTTATAAGCATTTCCACCTATCATATTCTCAGCTGCACCTAAAATTGCATGAATTTCAATATCAAGCCCGAGTTCACTTGCAGCTTTAATAATTCCAAGAACTGTTACAGCACCAGACTTGTCACTTTTCATAGTAACCATATAATCAGCTGGTTTAAGACTTAATCCCCCTGAATCATAGCAAAGTCCTTTTCCAACTAAAACAATTTTTCTTTTTGGATTTTTTGGTTTATAAGTTAAATGAATAAGCCTTGGAGGATTCGTACTTGCTTTTCCTACATTATAAAATGCATGATACCCGTTTTCATAAAGATAATTTTCATCATAAATTTTACATTCAATATTTTTATTTTTATTAGCTACTTCTTCAGCAATAGCCGCAAGTTTTGCAGGAGTGATTTCATCCGGCATTGAATTGATTATATCTCTTACAAAATTAATATTTTCTGCTCTTATTTTTGCCTCATTTATGACATTTTCAAAATCTCTTTTTGAATTAATACATATCTCTTTTACAGGATGTTTTGCTTTATTGCTTTTATATTTATCAAATTCATAATCACCTAATAAAAATCCTTCGAAAAATGCAATTAACAAATCTTCATTTTTAGTATTAGGAGGAGTAATTTCAACACTTTCAAATTTATATTTTTTAAGTGCTTTAATTATTAAAGCAGTTGCAGTTTTTAGATTTTCTGCATTAATTTCTTCTATTCCTACATAAATTCTTTTTTTCTCAGGAAGTACCAATACTTCCCCGTCTTTTCCTTCAAATCCATACTCTTCAAATTTTTTTGCACCATTTATTACAATTTCAGCTTTAACTTGACCTTTATTTTTAGTAAATTTCATGATTCCTCCTTTTTATTTATATAATATAAAATACCCCAAACAACTGCAATAAAAACAATTCCTATATACCAGTGATGTTTTAGCCATTTAAGAATTTCTAATATCTCATCTCCAAAATAATAACTCGGAATTATAGTGACACTTGCCCATACAAATGCACTAATTAAATTTATAATAGCAAATTTCTTTGGGTCGTATCCGCTAAGTCCTATTGTCATAGGTATTATAGTTCTCATACCATATATAAATCTTTGAATAAATATAACCCATCCTCCATATTTTCTAAGCAACAACCTTGCTTTGGCAAATTTTTTACGATGCGCTTTAAATTCTTCTAAAACCCATTTTTTATTAATTCTTCCAAGATAAAAATATATCTGGTCTCCTATAAATCCTCCAAGTGCTGCTACGAAAATTGATAAAAATAAATTCATATCACCTGTATAAGACAATACCCCAGCCATTACAAGGCCTGTTTCACCTTCAAATATAGACCAAAAAAATAAAATAATATATCCATATTCTTTTAGGAGATGAATAAGATTCTGTTCAGAAAAAAACTCTTTTATTGAATGAAAATCAAAACCATAAAGAAAAGAAGAAAAAAAAGCAAATAAAAAAATTATTTTAAAATATTTCATTCAAAGCCTTAAAAATCAAGAAGATTTTTAGCTTGAATCATATCTTTATCTCCTCTACCAGAGAGGTTAATAATTACAAGCTTATCTTTTATATCATCAATTTTTTTAAGATAAGCCACAGCGTGGGAACTTTCAAATGCAGGAATTATCCCTTCTTTTTGAGAAAGCCATACAAAAGCATCAAGTGCTTCTTTATCAGTTATATAATCATATTTAACTCTGCCGTGTTCAAAATGATAAGCATGCTCTGGTCCAATCCCAGGATAATCAAGCCCTGCCGAAATTGAATGGGCTTCTAAAATCTGCCCGTCTTCATCTTGAAGAAGATAACTCATTTGACCATGAAGTACTCCTGGACTACCAGCATTTAAACTTGCCCCATGCTTTCC
>JALTBU010000115.1 GCA_027008345.1 Nautiliaceae bacterium
CTAATGAAGCGGCCTTTTGTTCAAAATGTGGAAAAATACTTTATAAAAAAGAACAATCAATAGAACTTAAAATTTTTTCGCTCGTAATAAGTGGGATTATCTTTTTTTTAATAGCAATGTTTTTTCCTATTGTTAATATAAATATAATTGGCTATAAAGAGAGTTTAAGAATAGTTGATGCATCTTTGTTTCTGTTTAATGAGGGATATATATTTATTTCTCTTTTTGTATTTTTAACAATTTTTTTATTTCCGTTAATATGTGCTTTTTTATATTTTATATCAGCGTTCTTTTTACTTTTTAAGTATAATGTTCCTTTGCTGAAAAAAATATTGATTTTGATTACTGCATTAAAAGACTGGTGTTTTCTTGATATTTTTTTTATTGCTATACTTGTTTCATTAATCAAAATTTTTTCATACGCGAGTGTGATTTTTGATGTCGGATTTATAGCATATATAGTTTTTTTGAGTATAATGTTTTATCTTGTGAAAATTATGGGAGTTGAAACTTTATGGGAACTATACGAAGAAAATATGTGAGATGCCCACATTGCGGTTTTACAAATTATTCAAATAGTGAGTATTGTTACAGATGTAATCTTAAAGTAAAAATTGATTATTCATCAATAAACAAATCACTTGCTTTTTTATTTACTGCATTTATTTTTTATATTCCTGCAAATATTTATCCAATTTTACAAAGTAATAAATTTTTAGCAAGTTATACAAATACAATAATAAGCGGTATATTTGAATTATGGGGTGATGGAGATTATCCTATTGCCATTATTGTGTTTTTAGCATCGGTTTTAATTCCTTTTTTAAAGTTTGTGATTTTGTTTTATTTGAATATTAGTGTGAAATCATGTAAATATCTCAAAATAAAAAGAAAACTTTATAAATTTGTCGAAATATCAGGTCCTTGGTCTTTGCTTGATGTATTTGTTGTATTTGTGCTTGGGGCTTTGATACATTTTCAGTATGTAAGTATAATTCCACAAAAAGCAGCACTTTATTTTTTATTAATGGTTATATTTACGATACTCAGTTCAATGAGTTTTGATGAAAGATTAATAGGAGAAGAATGTGAATGAAGAAATTTTAGAAGTTAAAATAAGAAAAAAAGAGATAAATTTAATTATTTGGTTAATTCCTCTCATATCTTTGATAGTAGGAGGATGGCTGGTTTATAAATATTATTCATCGCTTGGACCTTTGATTACTATAAGATTTAAAAATAGCGGAGGACTTGAACCTAAAAGATCGGTTGTTAAATTTAGGGATGTAGAAGTCGGAAAGGTTGAAAATGTTAAAATTTTAAAAAACAGCGAAGGTGTTTTGGTATATGTGAGAATGCATAAAGATATGAAACCTTTTTTAAATGATACTACAAAATTTTGGATTGTAAAACCTCAGATAGGATTAGAGCAGGTAAGAGGGCTTGATGCACTGCTTAGCGGACCATATATTCAAATGTATGCAAAACCTAAGGATTTTACGAAAGAAGAGTTTGTGGGACTGAGTGAACCTCCAATTGACAGCTCAATTTTAAACGGGAAGATTTTAACACTTATCAGTGATTCAACATATGGTCTTAGTGACAAACTTCCTGTATATTTCAAACATATGAAAGTTGGAACTATCCGTAAAGTAGAGCTTACCGATAATGCAAAAGCCAGAATAATTATTTCCATAAACAAAAAATATTCTAAATTTGTAAATGATTCGACAAAATTTTGGAATGTAAAAAAAGTTGATATTGCACTTTCTAAAAATTATCTTCAAATATCACTGCCAAGTTTGAAAGAATTGATATTTGGAGGAATTGTATTTGATACACCTGAAAAAAACAAAGTTTTAACTAAGAAAATTTTTAAACTTTATCCTTCTAAATCTGATGCTTTTGCAAATGTTTTAGGAAAATTTCATAAATATAAAGAATTCATTGTTGAATTTGAGAAACAAAATTCACTTATAAATGCGGGAGAAGC
>JALTBU010000116.1 GCA_027008345.1 Nautiliaceae bacterium
AAAGTAAAAACATTAGCAGAAGTAAGTATAGCATCAGCTCAAAAATATGTAAAACAAGCAAGAGAAGAAGGCTTAATATGAGCCAATTAGATAAACAAAAAGAATGGGTTGGCGTATGGAAAATAGCAGTATTCTTTCTGTTAGGTAGTGAGTTTGGATTAATTGGATATATTTTTAATAATTATGCTAAACTCAATGAAATTCAATTAATTCTTTTGGTAATGGCTTTACTATTGCTTTTAATTGGAACAATTATCTCAGCAATTTATTTAAAAAAAGAAATAGACAAATTGGAGGACATAAATGAATAATATAATATACCCAATAATTGCATTAACAATTGGAGCTATAAGTTTGATAGCAGTATTTATTATTTTTACAAAAGACACAAAACACAAACCACATCAAGAAAAATAATTTTTTTCTTTCACCCAAGAGCTGACATTAACTCAACAAAAACAAGCACTCAGGCATAGCCTCCAAAACGAAACGAGTGATTGACGAAAAACGAGCTTGGGCGTGTGCGATAGCACACGAGGGCGTAAGCCCGACCCCAAGCGAAGTTTTGAGGAGATAAACGAGTGAGTTTTGGTGGCTATGCCTGACCTGTTGCAAGGCAACAGGTATCAATCGGTGGGATATTTAAAGAGGGAGAATATAAGAGAATGAGTTAAAAACGCATATTTTTAAAAGAACAAGCAAAAAATAAAGAAAAAATCACTTAAGAAAATATTCTTAATCTTAAAAAAGCCCAATATTTAGGGCTTCGGAAAGAATTCGGGAAAAAATTTAAGAAAATTGATCATTTTTAAACAAAAGCCCTAAATTTCGGTATTCTGAAAGAATTCCGAATGGTGACGTCACCCTGACGTCACTAAAGGAATGATATGAATTTAGTAAAAAGAATAATAGTAATAAAAATTACTTAACATAATCAACAAACTCTTGAAAACCAATTTTCTTTTCTCTTGTATTCTTTCAATTTTCTTTACTTTTTATTTAGCATTATAGTAATATTATTTATTCATTTTGAATATATCTAAATTAAAGGAATAAAATGAGAATAAAAATAAAAGACAGCATTTTAACAATTCCAGATGAGCTTATTAAAAATATAAACGAATTGGATATAGAAACAGCAAATGCAATAAATACACTTTTAGCAAAAGGTGAGAGAATTATTTCTCAAAAAAAGCAAGATACGGCAAAAAATGCTTGCAAAATCAAAGTATCTAAAACAAAAGAGAAAATCCAAAATGCTATCAATCTATTAAGATTACAAGGAAAACCAATTAACCCTTATCAAGTAGCTAAACTAAGTGGAGTTGCTTATAATACTGCAAGAAAATATTTAAAGAAATAAAATTAATCATTTAAAGCCTCTCTAATCAATTTTAACCCTTTTAGGCTATCTACCCCCCTTAAAAATCCTTTTCGCTCTTCTATGCCTCTTAAAACGCAAAATAAAAGCATATTTTTCAAAAAAACCGCGCGCCTCTTGAAAAGAAGGGAATACAATCTCAAATGAGTAAAGAAGCAAACAAGTAATACATAACTTGGACTGAATAATGACTCTTGAGTGAGAAAAAGGGAAAGGTTAAAGTAAAAGTTAATTAAAAGAGATTAAAAATACTACTTTTTCTTAACAAGGGGCTACCCATACTTACAGAACCAAAAAAAAGATAATACCCAGACAAACAAAACCTAGCATCACAGATACTGTATGAAACATATAAAGTGTATAGAGCATTATTTAGATAATTTTTAAAATAAAAGCGAAAGGAAAAGAAATAGTATCGCTACGCTACTATTTCACAGCACAGAATGCTGTATGAAATATATAAAGTGTATAGAGCATTAAGTAGAACATTTAATTGAACTAAGCAGAACATTTTGTTATAATACAAAAAAATTTAAGCCGAGCCACCAACTCGGCTTAAAATAACACCATTACACCGAAAGGATTTTATTATGCAAAGAAAGATAACT
>JALTBU010000117.1 GCA_027008345.1 Nautiliaceae bacterium
GCACTTCCAACCCCACCCATTGCAAAAAGGGTAGAGAAAAATAAAGTTAAGCCAAAATAGGTGGCGTAATAGATTAATTCGTGGCTCATTTTTTAACTTCTTTTATGTAATCTCTTGCTTTATCACCTCTTAGATAATCTACAAGCCCAAGCATTCCTTCTACTAAATATTTTGCCCTGTAACCTTTTAATTTTAAATAATGTCTTGCAATAGAAGCCCTATCATAATGAGGACACATTGTCACTACTATTTTTTCTTTATCAATTTCATTTAGTCTATTTGGCAGTTCATTTAGAGGAATATGTTTTCCTATACCTACATGCCAAGCTTCGTATTCTTCATCAAATCTTATATCAATAAGTTCAATTTCACCGTTTTTATAACCTTCAAGAAGTTTAGGAAGAGAAATTTTCATCTCTTTTCTTTCATCATAATCAAAATTTTTTAGATATTCATCAAAACTAATCATGGCTATCTCCTTTTATTTTAGATTTGTCGTCATCTCTTTTGTATTCAATTTGAAAAGTTGTATGAGTTATGTGAAATTTTTCTTCTAATTCTTTTTCTAACTCATCAATTAGTTTACTTATTTCACTTGCAGTTAAATTTTCTTTTAAATCAATATGCGCTTCAAGAAAAATATCGTGTTCGTTTAATTTCCAAATATGGATATGATGAATATTTTTAATTTTTTTATTTTTTTCAACTTCTTTTATAACTTCATCTAAATTTATCTCTTCTGGGCTGTATTGCATTAAGATTTTTGTGCTCTCTTTTACAATATCAAAAGCAGAATAGATTAAATAAACAGCAATTACAAGAGAAATAACTGCATCAATTGAATAGATTTTAAAATAATAAATAACTACACCGCCAATAATTACTGCTATACTCGTTGCTACATCTGTAAGTAGATGTAAATATGCAGCTTTTATATTTAAATTATCGTGAGAATCATCTTTTATTAAAAGCACACTAGCACTATTTAAAACTACACTCAAAAATCCAAATCCAATAACCCAAAGCGATTTTATATGTTCTGGATGTATAATTTTATGGACTGATTCAATTATCAAATAAACTCCGATTCCAATTAATACCGATGCATTAAATAAAGCGGCTATTATTTCAGCCCTTTTTAATCCAAAAGTGTTTTTTTCATTAGGAGATTTACCTGCAAGTCTATTTGCAATATAAGCGATAATTAAAGCCATTACATCGCTGAAATTATGAAGAGCGTCACTAAGTAAAGCAAGGGAATTAGCAAAAATTCCCCCGATAATTTCAGCAATGGTAATAATTAAATTTAAAATTATTGTTATAAAAAGTTTAGCTCCACTTACTTCGTGGTGATGATGTGCCATTAATCAACCTTTAAATCTTTGGCTTTTCCGCCTTTTAATCTTTTCATAAGTTCAAGAAGTCCTCCATCAAGATGTTTTGCATTAAATCCTTTTTCTTTTAAAAATGCTGCTGCAAAAGGGCTTCTTCCAACTCCTGGACATGCAGTTACTATTAGTTTATCTTTTGGAAGTTCATTATATTTTTCTTTTAGTGTTGCTGGATCCATATCAATTGCAAAAGGCAAATTCCATACCTTTTTTTCAAAAGGCATTCTGATATCAACTAAAACAGCTTCACCGGCGTTAAATTGTTCAATAAATTCTTCAATATCAATCATTAAACCTTTTCTTCCTTTTGGTGTTGCATATTCAATCATTTTTACTCCTTTTAATAGTTTTTCAAAAATTTCTTTTATCTCTTCGGCTTGAATTAGCCCTTCAAATAAAAGTTTTTTATTCATAAAAACACTTGGGTCTCCGCCTCCTCCCATATCAATGCATTTTTCGACATTATTTTCATAAAAAACTTGGAGTCTTAACGGCAGATGTTTAAGCGTGCACATAATTCTTTTTGATATTTTAAGGCTCTCTACTTTACTTCCGCAAATGGTTAAAATAAATAAAGGCCATTCAGGATGACCTTCATTTAAAATTTCTCCTTCATTTAGTGCATAACAAAAATCATATTTCATTTAAATTTCCTCTTCTATTTTTTCAATCGGGTTTGTTTTTTTATTTCTTGGGTCTGTTGCATATGCAAGCATTGGTACATAAATCAATGTAAGTAAAGTACCAATTAAAAGCCCTCCAATTGCAACATCAGCAAGTGGACTTAGTCTTTCAAGTCCGATAGCTTGTTCAAGTGCAATTGGAATCATACCTGCAATTGTCCCAAATGCTGTCATCATAACCGGTCTAAATCTAACTTGAATTGATTGAAGAGCCGCTTCAAACGGAGTTTTACCTTCGGCTTCATACTCTTTATAAAAGTCAATTAATAAGACTGCATTTTTAATGATAATTCCAAATAAAAGCAAAATACCAACTAAACTTGGCATACAAGAAGGTTTATGGGCTATTATCATCCCCCATCCAGCACCAATCATTGAAAGCGGTAATACCAAAATCATTATAAGTGCAAGTCTGAGGGATTGATATACAACCATTAAAGTTAAAATAAGTACTACTATACCAATTGCAATTGCTTTTATCATTCTTGAAAAAGAATCTTTCATTTCACTTATATCACCTACTTGATAATAGTTTGTAATTCCGTGTTTGTGTAATATTGCATCAGCATCTGCTGTAATTTTGCTTACAGGTCTTGTGGCTCTATAACCTTCTACATCTATTGCATATTCTAAATCGTATCTGTCAATTTTATTATAAGTAAATCCTGTTTTGATTTTTGCAAGTTCATTTAAAGGAACTACTCCTTTTGGTGTGTTAATTAAAAGCATTTTAAGATTTACCAAATTTTTATCATAGTCTTTGTTGAATCTCACTCTTATAATTTGCGGATCCATTGATTGAAGTGAGGCGATTATACTTGCAGGCTGATCTTTTAAGGCGATTTGGCTTAAAATTCCAAGCGGTGTAATACCGTAGCTTAGAGCTTTATTTTTATCAATTATAATTCTTGCTTCAAGAAAATCTTTATCCCAGCTTGTTTTAATAGTTGTAAGTCCTTTTACATTATAAAGTAATTTTTCAGCCTTTTTAGCAAGTTTTGGTAAATTGGCATAAGTATCGCTTCTAAATTGGACATCAAGCGGTGCAGAAATAGTTGACAATGCGGTTGCACCAAAGTCAAATACTGCCATTTTTTTAACACCTTGAAGTTTTGATAATTGATTTCTGATTTCTTCTTCAAGTTGCCAAATTGTTTTTTTTCTATGGAATCTGTCAACTGCAATAATTGTCATTGTTACAGCATTTCCGCTTCCTCCGCCTCCTATTGATAAAACTCCTTTTTCTGTCCCAATTGCAATAGAATCTTTAACAAGCCAAGGCTGTTTTTTAAGCCAAGCAATAAAAGGTTTTAATCTGTTTATAGATTCATTTGCATTTAAATTTGAAGAAAATTCAATCTGAGCTTTCATAATACCTGTATCCATAGGAGGCATAACATCTCTTCCGATTGTTGGCATAACATTTTTTAGTGTCATAATTAATGTAAACATAGCCGCAAACATTATTACAAATCTTCTAAGCGGCCAAAATTTTCCGTTTGAGAATTTAATAACTCCAAGATAAGCTGGAATTAATTTTGCAATTGTGTTTTGATAGAGTTTTTCAAAAAATTTTTCAAGTTTTGTTTTAGTTACTTTTCCATCTTTGTATAAGAATTTTGCAAGCCAAGGAATAAATGTAATTGATAAGAAGTATGAAATAAGTAAAGCTACTATTACTGTTTCAATTAAAGGTCTGAATATTTTTTGAGGGAATCCTCCAACAAACATTAAAGGAAACAAAATGGCAATTGTTGAAATAGTTCCTGCAAATACAGGTTTGATAACCTCTTTTGTTCCATTTATTATTGCTTTTGGGTCTTTTTCTTCAAGGTGTCTTTCTATGTTTTCAAGTACAACAACCGCATCGTCTGTGAGCATTCCAAGGGCAAGTATAATTGCTGTATAAATTACGATATTTAGTCCTTGACCTGTAAGATAAAGAAAAGCGATTGTACCAAAGAAAACCATTGGAATTGAAAGTCCTGCTGCAACTAATGCCCTTAGGTTTGCAAGGAAAATCAAAATAACAAGTAAAGTATAAATGATTGCATCGCGCAAAGCTTCAAGCATATTTACATTTGATGTTTCTACTAAATTTCTTTGGGTATCTGAAATTTTAATTTTTATGTTTGGATACATTTTGGCGATTTTTGCCATAGTTTCTCTTGCTGCGTTACTTGTTGCAATAACATTTCCTCCAGGGGCTCTCTCAACTGAAATGGCAATAGCAGGAGAATTATCTCCAATATAAGCAGTATTATTTGTTTGATATGCCCATTTAACAGTTGCTATATCAGCAAGTCTTATATTTGGTGCTAAGAAAATATTTTTTAATTTTTCAATCTCTTTTTTTTCTCCATAATAATTTAGAGTGTAAAAATTGTCTTTTGTTTTAATAAATCCAATAGGTGTGTTTTTTACAGTTGTCTCAATAACTTTTAAAACATTATCAAGTGATAAATTATATTTTTTCAAAAGTTTTGGGTCAATCTTTATCATTATTGAGCTTTTATATCCGCCAAAAATCTCAACATTTCCAATATTTGGATTTGTTAAAAGTTTTGGTTTTATAAAGCTGTCAGCTATTTTTCTGATTTCAGGCAAAGTTATTTTATTGTTTTTTGGACTTAGAGCAAACACATCAACAGGCAAAGTAAAATCACCTACCAAATAAATTGCAGGAATTGCGTTTTTAGGGAGTTTTGCTTTAATTCTGTTTAGAGCGTTACTTACATCAACCGCTGCTCCTTGTAGAGATTTTGTATAATCAAATACTACGTGTACAATAGAAAAGTTTGGAACATTTGTTGATTTGATTTCATATACATTGCTTAAAGTCCCCATCTCTTTTTCTATTGTTTTTGATACAGTATTTGCCACAACATCTGCACTTGCTCCGGGAACTGTTGTAAATACAACAACTTCTGGGCGGTTTGCATCAGGGAAAAGATTTTTGGGCATTTTAATAAGGCCTATTACCCCAAACACAAACATTGCTAAAATTATAGCCCACAGGAAGTGGCTTCGTTTGTAAAAATATTCAAACATTTACTATCCTTTCTTTATTTTAGTATATATGTTAATATGAGGATGAGTATATGGGTATAAGGGTGTAAATACAAACATCTACTTATTCTCCCATCTTCTCATCTACTCATTCACTACTTTCACAGGGTATCCTGCTTTTATTTTAAGCAATATATCTGGATCTGCTTTTAGAATTGGTTTGTTTATATTTTCTTTTATTACAACACCTTCATTTCCCTGAGCTAAAACAGTAATTTTTATAGGATTTCCATCTGTATCAAATACATAGTTTTCTCCATTTATTGTAAGGATTGAGTTAAAAGGTACAAGTGTTGCATTACCATCAAATGTTACAACTTTTACATTTACTTTTTCACCTTCAATTAAACTGTTGTCCTCAATATCTGCTTTGTATGCAGGCACACCGTTGAATGTTGAATTTAGCGGAATTAATTTATAAGTTTTGTTTTTATAAACAATCTCTTTATATGGTTTTGCAAGCGGCATAAAAAGATAATTTCCTTTATCAGCCGTGATTTTTAAAATAGGTTTTCCAGGAAATGCATTATCTCCTTTATTTAAAAATTTAGCACTTATAATACCGTTTACAGGTGATTTGATTTGTGTATATGTAAGATTTTCCAAAATGGCATTTTTATTTGCTTTTAGACTTTTTAATTTGCTTTCATCAGCACTTAATTTTGCTTTTAATGAAGCGATTTTTGCTTCTTCGGCATTATATTGTTCGATACTTGCCATTTTAACTTTTAGAAGTTTTGCTGTTCTTTTATGAGTGTCAATTAAAGTTGAAAGATTAATTTTATCAGCATTGATTAAATTTTTGATTGAAGCTATTTGTGAATTAATTGATTTAAGCTGTGCTTTTAAGTTTGAATCATCAATTTTAACAACAACTTCACCTTTTCTTACATATCCTCCAAGATTTGCTATACATTTTATTTTTCCTGCAAATTTAGATGTGATTGTAGTATTTTTATTGTTTTTTACGATTGCCAAATAATCAAGTGAAGTTTTAATATGACCTTTTTTAGGCTTAATAACTTCAACTGCAATAGGATATATTTTAGCAGTAGGAGTGTTTGCATCTTCTTTTTTTCTTTTTTTAATAAGTGTAACTGCACCAAGTACTAATGCGATAATTACAATTAGAGCAATTGAAATTTTAATTATCTTTTTCATTTGAAAATCCTTTCTAAGTTATTTCCGTAAATAAATGCAAGATTTGCAATTAAAGTATTTTTGATAGCTATTAAGTTTGCAAGATTTGCTTTTGCATTTGCCAAATCATCTTCATATCCTAAGTATTCATCAACTGTCATCGTGTTAAGTTCAAATGCTGTCTTTGCACTTTTTAATAATTCCTCTTTTAATTCAATTGAATTTTGTGTAAGTTTTATTGCTTTTTTGGTTTCTTTAAGCGAAGAATTTATTTTTTCAACTTCTGCGTTTAAATTTTTAATGGTTTTTTGAATTTCAAGATTTGATTTTAAAA
>JALTBU010000118.1 GCA_027008345.1 Nautiliaceae bacterium
CCATAACTATAATTCTCACTAAATAATTCCCAGATTTTTTGTCCTATTTTCTTTTTTTTGTCCATTTTTGACCTTTTTAAAAAAGTTTCTTTTTAATTATAATATAATAATTTATTAATTATTTAACCTACTTATATTACATAGTTTTATTATTATCACAGGTCAGGCATAGCCACTAAACTTGCCAACTTTATCTCCTAAAACTACACTTTGGAAACGGGCTTACGCCCTCTTGCCTATTGGCAAGTCCAAAGCTTGTTTTTCGTCGGTCAGTTGTCTGCGTTTATTGGCTATGCCTGAGTGTTGTAGCTCTTGGAGAAACTCTTCCAGGAAAGAAGAAGAGATTATTTTTCATTCTGTGGATGGTGTTGATTTGTAGTCAGAAGTAAATATAAAGTTATTCCTCCTGCTATTAATCCAATTCCGATAATTATTAATTGTCCTATATTCATTTTGCTCTCCTTTCAGCTATTATACCAAGTATCATTAAAATGATTCCTAAACAAATATCAATTATTTCGTAAGTTTGTATTTTTCCATCACTTACTCCATAAACTCCATTAACAAAAATACCAAGTCCGATATTTTTTGTAAGTTCTCCTGTTATTTGCAAAAGCTCTTGTTTTGTCATATTATCCCCTCTTCTTTAAGTCTAATTATATCTTCATTTAATTCGTTAAATAACTCTCTATTTTTTTGAGAAATATCTCTCAAACAGACACCATCAGTCACAAGCTCTTGATATAAGACACTATTTTGAGCGATTTTTAACCACAAATCATAAAGTCGCGCACTTTCGAGCGCGTTAAAGTCTTTTATTTCTTTCTCATTCCAGCCATAGATTAATCCCTCACTATCAAGCCCCAACCAATAATTTTGATTATTAATAGTTTTATAACCGAAGAATTTTTGATTTCCCGAATATTTTTTGCGCAAAAGCACGACAAACGCTTTACGATTTGAGAAATATTTATCTTGTATTCTGTTTTCAGTTTGTATGTTTTTTTTATTTTCTTTTATAAAAAATTTCAAATGAGTTACTTTGCGTCCTGTTTTAATTTCTTGGTAATCAAAAATTATGTCTGTGTGTTCTTTAAATTGTTGTTGCGCTTTTTCTAAAATCAATTTTTTTATATGACTTGAATATTGATAACTTTTGGGTATCTCTAAAATCTCTCTTAATTTATTTACTTCTATTATTTTTTCAGCCTTATTTCCATATCTCCTATTAAGTTCCAACAAATCTTTTAAAATTTCATAAAGTCTTATGACATAAACACCTCTAAGGTTTAAAATATTCTCTAATTTATATTTTAAAAATTTCTCTTGTAAATCTAAAATAAAAGGTTTTAATCTTTTTGAAATAGTAAAACTAATAACTCCATTTTCATATAAAGCATCACTTATCCAATTGAATGCCACCCATTTTTTATTTTCTTTATCTTCAATTCTAATAGAATTTTCAAGCAATTCATCAACTGCATTTTTTAAAAGATTATACATTTCTCCATAATTTTTATTAAAAAGCTTTGCAATATCTGCAACTCTTATTTGATAATCTTTTCCAACTTCATCACTTCTTTTTACATTACTATAAATAATCGACACCAATTTAATAGCTAATTCTCCTAATTGATACCTAGCTTTAAGCAAAGCTTCGCTTTTTTTAACCTCCATTTTTCCACTTGGAACGATTAAAGACATTTAAAAAACCTTTTTTTATATAATTATATCATAAACAATACATATTAACAATCATTTTTAATATATATTGTTTTTTCACTCTGTTTTTTTGTTTTTTTTCACTCTGTTTTTTTGTTTTTTCACTCTGTTTTTTTGTTTTTTCACTCTGTTTTTTTGTTTTTTAAACTCACAAAACCCCGAGATTTCGGGCTTTTCAACTCCCTACACTATACATTATACAAGTATTATATAAGACACTACTAGAGTAGAGATTTTAAAATTTTTCCTTAAAATCAAAACTAAGTAATCCAAATAAAACACAAAATATGTGTTATAATTTATTTTATAAGTTTTTTAACAAGGAGTATTAAATGACTAAAGTTAGAACTAATGTTTATCTAGATAAACATTTAAAAGACCAAGCAAAAGATTTTTTCAAACAATATGGTCTTAGTTTAAGTGATGGTCTTAATCTTCTTTTAAAAAAAACTCTTAATAAAAGAAAATTAGATTTAGATACAGAAATAGAACCTATTTTACCAGAAGAACCTGACTATAAAATAGCTAAAAATGCTTATGAAAATTACAAAAAACATCCTGAAGATTATGTTTCTTTTGAAGAAATAAATTGGGATTAATAGATGTCTTATAGAATAGTTTTTAAGAAGCAAGTTAAAAAGTTTATTGAAAAGCAGGATAAAAGCTTAAAGAGTAGATTTAAAAAAGCTTTTTTAAATCTTATGGAAAATCCATATCCAAGTAATAGGATTCTAAATATTAAAAAACTTCAAGGAAGTGAAGAATATCGTTTAAGAGTAGGAAAATATAGATTTATTTATCAAGTTAAAGAAAATGTTTTAGTTATAGTAATGGAAAAAGCTGATAGTAGAGGGGATATTTATAAATAATTTTTATTTTAAATATTTTTTTGCAGTGTTGTAACTTATTTGAGCCGTTTTAGCTACTTTATAAGGCGTTATTTCTTCTCCTTGTAAGCGTAAAAGATTAACTGCATTGATGACTTTTTCTTTTGCTTTATCTGCTTTTATTTTAGAGGCTCTTTTAGCACTTTCAACTTTTTTTGGGGAAGGCGGTATCTTTTTACCATACTTTTGTAAAATTTCTAACGCCCATTTCAAATCGTTTGGCATATCCTCTTTGTTTTTAATTGCTTTTTTTTCTATCGAGATTTTGTATCCAAGAATTTCAAATTCCATTTTAACTCCTTTGAGAAATAATTATCAAAATCAAACCGATATAACGATTTTAAATATATTATCAAACTGATATAACATTTTATCATATTTCAAATCGGCTTGTCAATATAATATAAATTATTTCAAACTGAAACAATTTGAAATAATAAAATGAGATGATTTGAAATAAAATTACTTGAATTTGAAAAAATTATTTTATAGAAACTATATTATGTTAAGTAGTTTAATCTAATATATTATTTCAAATTGGTATAACGATTTAATAAATTTATACTCCAAAATTTTTGCTTAAAGTTTACTTAAAAAACACTTAAAATTGGCTTAAGGGTGCTTAAAGTTAGCTTAAATGAAGTAAGAGAGAGAATGTTAAGTGTTTTAGGGGGAAAATGAGCTATAGCCCACCGCCAAAAAGCGGTGGGCGGGAAAAGAAAAGAAAAATAATAAAAAAACTAAAAAAATTAAAAAATATATTATGTATATAAGTAAGAAATAAGCGCTAAAACTTACAAAACGACAAAACAGTATGAAAGGTAAAAAATGAAATTTAACATTAAAGCACATCTAAAAAATCATTCTGATTTTTTTAAGAGCAATAGAGAAATTTATATGTCTAGAGATTTTAGAAATAATTTTTATGAAGAATTTGAAGATGAATTAAATATTTTTAATTATTCTTCTACAGACAAAAATGAAGATGAAGAAATAAAAAATAATAATTATCTACATTTCAAACTTAGTTTTTCGATTGAAGATTTTAAGGATAAAGAAGAAGCACAAAGAAAGTTGTTTATTTTGCTAAAAGAGTTGCAAAAATATACTTTAGTAGTAGAAGAAAAAAACGGCTGGAGAAAACGAAAAGACGGCTCAAAGGTGCAAAAAATAAGAAAAAGAAAAATTGATATCGGAGAAGAAATTAAAATGTCTGCCGTGCATACTAGCGGATTTGATAATTTGTGGCTAGTTAATCCGCATATACACTTTTTATTTAGCAAAAAAGCTCGCCTGGGTAAAAACTTTAGCTATTTAAAACAAGCAATTACAGATATTATAAAAGAGAAAAAATTAAATATAACTCCTTCTTTTTCTCTAAAAGATAAAGAAAATAATATAACAAAAGGCTTTAAAAAAGTGCTTAATGCTCGCTCCTGGGCTGTAAGAAAAAATAATAATATTAATATTAAGACATTAAAAAAATTTGAAAACGATGTAATTAAATATCTATTAGCTACAAATAATTTAGAATTTGTAATTAAGCAGTATATTTTGCTTAGAACTAAGTTTTCTAATGTTTTTTATCCAAGAGAGCTTGAAGAAGCTATTTTTTCTAAGTTTCTTAATTATACAGAAGATTTAAAAAATAAAAGAGAAACTAAATTAACTAAATTTGTTAAAAAAGACGCTAAATATTTTTATCCAGGTGGCAACAGCTTAGTTTTAAAATATTTTGAGTTAAATGAAGATAATCTAAATGCAAAACTTTTTGATTTTGATAAATATTATTCCCCTTTAATTCCTGGTTTTAGACCAAAAAGCGAGAGCATCTTAAAAACTTCAGTTAGATTTATTTTAGAGAATGAAGGAATAAATGAAGGCGATATAGATGAAATCATAAGAATAATAAACAGCGATTTAAACGAGAAAGAGAGAATAGAAAAAATAAAAAATATATTAAGATTTAAAGTAATCAATCAAGGAAGCGAAGAATATTTTGCATATTTAATAAACCAAAAGGCTATATTCTACAATGATATTATAAATAAAGAGTTTAACAAAGGAAGATTTGATAGCAATATTAAGACATTAGAAGAAAAAATAAATAATGACAATCTTTTAAAAGAGGCTTTTGGAGCTTTAGAACCTTTATTTAAAAATAAAGAGGGTTATAAAGAGTTTTTATACTTTTTAAGCAAAAAGATAAGGGAAGATGAATATTTTTCAAAATCAGGTCTAGAAGATATGTTTTATGATGAATTAGGCTATTTGCTTAAAGATAAAGACCTGTATGAAGTTGAAGAAGTTATTAAAAACATTGACAGAACCATTGGTATAGATAGAGTTGTTAAAAGATTAAATACAAGACTTGATAATATGGAAGAATATAAACCGTTAAGTGATAAAGAAATTGAAGAAATCAAAGAAAGAAGGGAAATAGCCCAAGCAAGAAGAAGAAATCAAAATAATCAGTCAAATTCTAGAGGATTTGGAATGTGATTTTCCTCTAATGTCTTTGGACTGCATAACATCTTGCAGATTTAAGAAGCAAATATAAAAAAAAGCCATCATATATAATCCCACGATAAAGTTCAACATCAAAATTTCTATCCCCTATCATCTCTATAAGCAATTTATATGAATCAACATAAAGAATTGGAAATATATATGTTTCTTCACGGGATTTATATTTTTCTTTATAATCTTTCCACTCTCTAGAAAGCGGTGAATATTTTCTATAATATTTAGCAATAAATTTAGCCATTTCCTCAAAATAACATCTATGTTTAAGAGAATCAAGGAAATGACCTATTTTTTCTTCAGGCATTTTTTTATCAGGATATGATTCATCAGCTATTCTTAATAATTCCTCGTATAAAAGCTCTGGTAATTCTATTTTGATGCCACCTTTGCCAGATGGGATTTTAGTATAAATTTCTGGTAATTGTTCCATTTTTTCTCTGAAAAATTGTTTCACTTCTTCTCTTGTTAAAAATTCCATTTTTTACTCCTTATTAAAGGTTGACTTGATTTTTATCAATTTTTTATGTTATAATGGGGTGTGATTTTTTCAAAAAAAATCCCCTAATATAATTATACTTTAATTTCTGAAATTAATCCCCCTTATCGCTCAGATTATTTTTCTTGGTGAGGTTTGTGTTTATTTGATTTATGTGTTACCCAATATGCAAATATTAAAGCTCCTGTTGCAAATATGGCCCAAAATATATAAACATTCATAGCTCGTCTCCTTTTTTAATAAGCATATTACCTGCAATGTATAATGCCACAAATGTATAAAAAATCATAAACATTTCAGGTATTGTAATAGTTTTATTTCCAAAAAGTCCATTAATTACCGATAATCCTCCAATCAAATTTGCAAGTGCAATAAAACCTTTTCCTGTTTCAATGTATTGATTTTTTGTCATATTATTCCCTCGTTTTTAAGCCTAATTATATCTTCATTTAATTCGTTAAATAATGTTTTATTATTTTCAAAAATATCTTTTAAATCTACTCCTTCGCTTACAAGCTCTTGATATAAACTGCTGTTCTGTGCTATTTTTAGCCATAGTTCATATAGTCGAGCGCTCTCTACTGCGTTAAAGTCTTTTATTCCGTTTTCGTTCCAGCCATAAGCCAAGCCCTCATTATCAAGCCCCAACCAATAATTAACACCATCTATCGTTTTATAACCGAAGAATTTTTGATTTCCGCTATATTTTTTGCGCAAAAGCGCGACAAACGCTTTTCTACTTTTAAAATAATTATCTTGTATTCTGTTATCAGTTTGTATGTTTTTTTTATTTTCTTTTATAAAAAATTTCAAATGAGTTACTTTGCGTCCCGTTTTAATTTCTTGGTAATCAAAAATTATGTCTGTGTGTTCTTTAAATTGTTGTTGCGCTTTTTCTAAAATCAATTTTTTTATATGACTTGAATATTGATAACTTTTGGGTATCTCTAAAATCTCTC
>JALTBU010000119.1 GCA_027008345.1 Nautiliaceae bacterium
TAAACGCTGTTACTGGAATAATGAAAGATGAATACATTAAAAGTGATGGAACTTGGAATAAATATAAACTTGCTAAAGATTTAGGAATGAGTAATAAGACTATAATTAAACACATAAATGAACTTATCCAAGAAGGAATAATTCCTGAAAAGGTTGAAAAAAAATAATTTTAGTTTGCAAAACGAACACACGCACGAGGAGCGCCCGAAAGGACGCACCGCAGTGCGGGGTGAAGTTTTGCCTCTTGACCATTTATTAATTAATTTCGTCAATTTTATTTTTATAATATTTTTTTTATATTTTTATTAAAATTTTATATTACATTTGTTATACTTATGTATTACTTTTAAAATATTACATTTGTAATACAATTAAAGGAGTCAAATGCCTAAAAATAGGAAAAAATATAAAAATTACATTATTAGTTTTAGATTATCTGAAAAAGAATATTTTGAGCTTTTAAAATTATCTGATGAGACTGGTATGTCTTTAAGTGAGATTATTAGATCTGCCATTCGTAGTTATAAAAAAAAACTATTGTGATTATTGGTGATAATAATTATTTGGCGATATCACACTGAAACCGATTTTTTTTATATTTCTTGGGGGAAATGCAGGGGGTTAAGAAATATAGCTAAAAAATCGTGTTGAAGTGTGATATCGCAATTCCCCCAAAATTTAAGAAATATTTCTCAAAACCCTCCGCTTTTTTTATGGTCCATATTTCTTACGAAGCTCTACCAAATAAGAAAATTATCAAAGAATTAAAACTTACTTGACAATTGCTTATTGAGCTAAGAAAAGGAAGTTTTCTTTAAATTCGATTCATCTTATCAATTAAAACCTCAATATTTTTACATTCCACTTATTACAAATAAGCGGACAAAATAGGTTAAAGATCTGCTTCGCAGAATAGCATTAAATGCTATACCCCCTTATACATAAAAAGTGACCATAGTCAATCCATTGACAGAATAGACCCTATTTGATATGATTTTAGTTGATAAAAAAAGAAAAGCATAAAAGCCTTGTGGTTTCGGGTGGGCTTTTTATGCTGAAAGGTTATCAATGAAATTATATCACACTTGGCTTTATTTCTTTCTATGGGACGCACAGGGCGATGAATTCCTTGAATATAACCTTCCATATCCTAACTACCTTTTACACGCCCAAAAAGGCGTATTTATCGGTTGGCTTATAAATGGTTATCCTGGAACAAAACAAGCGAGAGAATATTTTAACGATGTAATTGCACGATTTATAATCGCATATAAGCAAAATAAGCCTGAGAGACTGCCTTACAAGCCGAATATGGAACGAATGGCTCATATAGATACCAAACATACTTGGGAACTTAAAAACTTTCAAAATTTGCCTTCTTTATACTGGGCTAACAAAAAGAAAATTTGGTCGGCTGATAGTGTTGGAACAATAGACCAGGTCTTTTGGGCTATAAAATTATATACAGAGGAGCTTATAAAAGAGTTTGGAGAGGGAACGCCTGTTCCCTATGAAATGTTGCAAGACTACGCTTTTAATAATTTTTTTGATAGAAAAGATAAAAGCACGTTACGGGCAAAATGCCGTAATATTTGGAACTGGTATAATGAAAGGGGTTGGAAAATGACACGAAAAGAAAGAGCTTTGACAAATGCAAAAAGCATAAAAGAGAAAAAAAGAAAACAAATTTTAAACGCTGTTACTGGAATAATGAAAGATGAATATATTAAAAGCGATGGGACTTGGAATATTTATAAACTTACAAAAGATTTAGGAATGAGTAAAAATACAATAAAAAGACACATTAAAGAACTTATCCAAGAAGGAATAATTCCTGAAAAAGTTGAAAAAAAATAATTTTAGTTTGCAAAACGAACACACGCACGAGGAGCGCCCGAAAGGACGCACCGCAGTGCGGGGTGAAGTTTTGCCTCTTGACCATTTATTAATTAATTTCGTCAATTTTATT
>JALTBU010000120.1 GCA_027008345.1 Nautiliaceae bacterium
ATGTAAAACTTTTACTCCAAAAAACGAAATAAGAAAAATAAACGGGAAAAATATCTGTAAGGAATGTTATGATAATTCTTGAACCTCCGTTTTGTAAAGAAGTGTTTGAAAAGATAAAAACTCTTGAAGATATAAAAAATTCATCTTCCAATACAACTTTAATTTTTGATTACTGCGACTCTTCAATTGAAGTTTATAATTTTTGCAAAATAAACGATATTCCTTATGGTGTAAATATAAAAAAAATAAAAGAATTAATTTTCATCTCAAACCTTAATGCAAAATATGCTTTTGCCGATAATATAGAAAATGCAAAAATTTTTCAAAAAATTGCAAACGAGTATCTATTGGATACTAAAATAATTTTATATATCAACAGTTTTGATGAAATAGAACAAATTGCTCTTTTTGGGATAGACGGAGTTAAAATAAGGGAGGAAAAATGAAAAAGCCAAAAATAACACCTATTGAAAAAGAAGTAAAATTAAAAGAAGAAGACTTTATTGTAAGTAAAACAGATACCAAAAGCCGTATTCTTTATGGTAATAAAATCTTTATTGATATAAGCGGTTACAGTGAAGATGAACTTTTAGGTCAGCCGCACAATATCCTAAGACATCCTGATATGCCAAGATGTGCTTTTAAAGTATTATACGACCATATTCAAAATGGCAAAGAATGGTTTGGATATGTTAAAAATCTTAGAAAAGACGGAGGGTATTACTGGGTATATGCTAATATATCCCCAACATTTGATCAAAACGGTAATATTATAGAATATTATTCCGTAAGACGGAAACCAAGAGAAGGATTTAAAAGTATAATTGAACCTCTATATCAACAGTTAAAATCAATCGAAACAACAGAAGGAATGGAAGGCTCTTTAAAAGCTGTGGAAGAACTATTGAATAAACACAACATGACTTTTAATGAATTAATGATAAAAATTCAAAAAGGAATTATCAATGAACTCTAAAATACTTGCAAGCATTTTAATTATTTTATCTATAATAATTGCAGTTATTGCATTTTTAAATTCACAGTTTTTTATAGGAAGTTTGGCAGTTATCAGTGCAGTTGTGAGTTCTCTTTTCTTTTTTGGAAAAAAAGAGCAATCTAAATCCTCTCTTCTTAAAAAGATTCAACAAATTGTCATTGAAGCATCAAACGGAAATTTTCAAAACAGAATTACCCATATCCCAAAAGAAGATGAAAATTATGAATTTGCATGGGCCGTAAATAATTTGCTTGATCAGCTTGAAGCATTTGAAAGAGATATTAAAGAATCTGTCAATGCTGCTAAAAATGGAATTGATTATAGAGATATAGCTCCTCAGGGATATAAAGGACAATTTAGAACAACCGTCGAAATTATAAATGAAGCAGTCAAATCAATATCCATAGCAATTAAAGAGCAAGCAAGAAGCGAACTGTTTATTACACTTAATGATTTAGGTGGCGGTATAAAACATCAAATTAATGAAATTAAAAATTCTTTTGATGAAAAACTTAAACCATTTATGCTAAAAATTGACGAACTCTCTACTGAAATATATGAAGGTGCAGATGAATCTGCAAATAAAATAGAAAATCTTGCAGAAGTACTTAATAATCTGATTGAATTTATAGCCCAAACAAATGATGCAATCAATATGCTTTATCAAAGAACTGAAGAAATAGGTAAAATTGTAGAACTTATTACTGATATTGCAGATCAAACAAATCTTCTTGCACTAAATGCGGCAATTGAAGCTGCAAGAGCAGGCGAACATGGTAGAGGATTTGCCGTGGTTGCAGATGAAGTAAGAAAGTTAGCTGAAAGGACTCAAAAAGCAACTAGCGAAATTTCAATAACAATCAAAACACTTCAACAAGAAACAAGTGAAATTCAAGCCCATTCAGAACATATTACAAATACTGCGGTAACTTCAAAAGAAGATGTATTGCAGGTTAAAGATATGATTGTAGGATTTAGAGACAAATCCCTTGAAAACAAAAGAAATGTTGACTTTGCTCTTACAAGAATGTTTATGGACTTAGCAAAACTTTCACATTTAGTATACAAACTTAATACTACTGAAGCAGTTGTTGAAGAAGAGCCGATTCCGACCGTTAAAGATACAGAATGTGAATTTGGTAAATGGTTAAGAGATGAAAATACAATTAAAAAACTTGGCTGCTATCCTGAATATAAAGAAATTAGAGACAACATTCACAAAAACATACATCAAATTACAAACAGTATACTTGAATGTACAATTAATAAAAGCTGTTTAAAAAGAAAAGATGAAATAATTCAAAAAGCCAAAATTGTAGAAGAATTTTCACAAAAACTTGCTCAAAAACTTGAAGAGCTATTTGAAAAATATAATCAAAAACCATGCGAATAAAATTCGATTTTCTTCTTATTTTTCTTTTAATACCTTTTATAGGTATAAGCCTCTTCCTTGTGAATGAAATCTCCCATAAGCTGTTTATAAAAGAAATCGCTTATATAGGTATTGGTATTATAATCTTTACGATAGTATATTTTATACCCATTAGGAAACTTCTTTGGATAATCCCTATAATCTACTGGATTAATATATTTCTTCTTCTTATGGTGGATTTATTTGGTACTACTATTTTAGGTGCTAAAAGATGGCTTAAAATTCCTTTGATCAACCTTACAATTCAACCTTCGGAATTTATGAAAACAACACTGCTTTTAATGCTTGGATATTTAATTTACAAATATCCCCCAAGACCCCAATATACTTTTAAGGAATTTTTGAAATTTTCAATTTATATTATTATTCCTTTTTTACTAATAGCAAAAGAGCCAGACCTTGGTACTGCACTTATTTTACTTATTATAGGATTTGGTGTACTTTTTATAGTAGGTGTAGATAAAAAAGTATGGATTGGTATTGTAATCTCTTCTATTATAATAGTTCCTGTTTACTATAAATTTTTTATGAAGGACTATCAGAAAAAAAGAATTGAAAGTTTTTTAAATAAACCAAGCTATCATGTAAAGCAGTCTCTCATTGCAATTGGCAGTGGCGGACTCAGTGGAAAAAACAAAAACGATGCCACCCAGACACAGCTTAAATTCCTGCCGATTGCAAGCAGTGATTTTATATTTGCATATTATGTAGAACGATTTGGATTTATAGGGGCTTTGGTTTTAATATTTTTGTATTTTCTTCTGATTTACTATCTTCTCTCACGTGCCATGGCTATGAAAGACGATTATTTTGCAAAAGTTATGTATGCAGGTGTGGCTCTTATGATTTTTGTTTATTCATATATAAATATATCAATGACAATGAACTTAGCACCTGTTGTAGGAGTTCCACTTCCTCTTATAAGCCATGGAGGAACAAGTTTTATTAATTTTATGATTCTTTTTGCAATTCTTGAAAATTTAGTGGCAAGAAAAGATTTTTTGCATACTCACGGAGTAAAATAAAGGAAGAATTATTTATTTTCTTCCTTTTTTGCTGCTTTTGGCATTTGTGTAGGTGCTTTTGGTTTATTAAATTTGGTCATAATTGCTGATAATTTTTCTTTTAATGTCGCGAAAATATCCTCAGTAGATTTATCACTTCCTAAAATTTCTTCAAGATTTTTAATTTCTTCGTAAAGATCTTTATAATCAATTTCTTTTCTACCATATCCAAGTGCCTCAGCAAGTTCAAGCTGTTCTTTTGCATATGCCAAAAGTTCTTTTAATTCATCTTTATTTGGATTTTCTTTATTTGCAAGCTCATTTGCTCTTATTATTGCTTGTTCTGCTCTTAAAATCGGCAATGGAAGTGCTATTTTTTCAATTACAAGTGTTTCAAGCGCTTCAATTAAAAGTTTTTTAGCTTCTTCATATTTTTCTTGTTCAATCAATGGAATAATAGCTTTTAATACTACTGGATAAGTTCCAATAGGAAGTGCTGTTACAAAAATATCAAGTTCACTTGCAAGTTGAAGCATAATATCTCTTGCAAGTTGCACTTCACCGGCTTTAATTAAAGCAACAATTTCTGTTTTTGCCGCCTCCACATCATCTACACTCCCTGGAAAATCCACAATCTGCTCTTTTACATCAACAGGTACAACTTGCAAATTAGGATCTCTTGCAATTAATACTTCAAGTTTACCCAATACTTTTTCTATGGTTTCAAGCGCTTTATCTTTTTCTTTTTTATCAAGCATATCAACGACATCTGAAACAAGGTTAATTGCATCTACCGCTTCTTCGGTAATTTTTTTAACTCTTTCGTCAACATAATTTTCTTGTGCTGCATCCACTTTTTTTGTAACTTCTTTGTTTTCTTTCATTCTCTCTTTCATTTTCCCCTCCTTAAATTTAATTACAATAAAATTATACCAGTTTAGTTCACATATGTCAAGTTTTTTTATAGAGTTTAGTTCAATAAATTTACTCAAATTAATTTATATTTGATTTACATCTCTGGCACTTTTATGCTGTAAAAAGAGGAGAGTTAATCGATTGATATAATTTCTACCTCAATGGCTTTAAATCTTGCCGTTTTTACTTTATGATCAGCCTCATCTCCAAAAAGATAATTAATATGATTCTTTGCAAAATGAAAAGTTGTAAAAAGAGTATAAGGTCTAACAGTTTTTGTAAATTTCACTTTAAGAGGTTTACTTTCTCCGTAAACTGATTTTAATATAACTTTATCTCCTATTTCGTTTTTATGTATTTCATTTACAAGCAGTACATCATCATCATATTTTTTAGAAAGTTTTTCACTGTGTTTAGTTTGTGCGGCATTATTATATTGAGGCAATGCCCTTCCGGTATTTAAATACCATTTTCTCCTGCCTTCAATCAAATCTTTAACCTCTCCTCTTATATGATATTTATGGTAATGAAAATGCCCTTTTCCATCAGGAGTTGAAAACTTCTCTAAATGCAATATTGGAGAATCGCTTCCGTCTTCTTTTATAGGCCATTGAAGCGGTTTTTTTTCAAGTCTTTCATAAGTTGCGCCTTTAAATCTTGAAACTTCTTTTTTACAATCTTCAAAAACTTCTTCGCTTGAAGAGTAGTTAAATTTACCTGTAATTTTATTTTCAATAGCCTGAATTACCTCCCAGTCATCAGGCATATCTGAATTTACAAGAGGTTTGCTTAAATGAAGTCTTCTCTCGGCATTTACATAAACACCTCTTTTTTCATATGCGCTTTTAACACCAAAAACAATATCTGCTTTTTCAGTTATTTCATTTCTCATAACTTCCATTACCATCAAAAATTCTAATTTCTCAAAAGCTTTATGAATTTTATTTTGATTTGGATGTATATGAAGAATATCTTCACCCATATTTATAATTGCTTTTATATCTTCGTCTAATATGGCATCAATAATATCCGGAGTCATAAGACCTATATCATCTTCATCAGGTCTTATATAATCAGGAAGATAATAAGGAAGACACCCAACATCGCAGGCACCCTGGACATTGTTCTGACCTCTTAGGGGTAAAACACCTGCCCCCTTGCCAAAATCTCCTCCCATCATGGCAAGATTGCTTATTGCATTTACACTTTCAGTCCCGTCAATATGTTCGGTAATACCAAGTCCCCATGCAAAAATTGTTTTGTTTTTTATAAGTTTTGCTATCTCTTCAATCTGAGTTTTTATATGCTCAAATCCTGGAAGTTTTATGAAAAAATCCTTATGACAGTTATGTTTTAAAATATTTTCTTTATATTCATCAAATTTTACACATCTGTTTTTTACAAACTCTTCATTTACATATCCCGTTTCTATAAATTCACGGGCAAGTGCATTTAAAAACAAAAGATTTGATTCAAGAGGAAGTATAACTTTAATATCTGCAAATTTCATAAGTGGAATTTCTCTTACATCCACAACAATTAGTTTCGCACCTCTTCTTTTGGCTTTTATTATTCTGCTTGCAACCATAGGATGAGCTTCTGTTGTGTTTGAGCCTATTACGAAAATAGTCTCGGCATTAAAAATCTCATCAAAATTAACACTGCTTGCACCCTCACCTATACTCATTTTAAGTCCTGATAGACTTGGAGAGTGACACACTCTTGCGCAGTTATCAACATGAGGGGTTTTAAGTATCTTTCTTGCAAATCTTTGAAAAAGCCAAGCGCTTTCGATATTTGTTCTTGCCCCTCCTATTGCGGCAATTGAACGTGAGCCGTGTTTTGAGATAATATCTTTTATTTTCCACGCAGCCAAATCTACTGCCAAGCTAAAAGGCGCTTCATAAAATTTTTCATCATATTCATATAAATTTGCTATTCTTATTTGAAGTTCAAAAGGCAATTTTTCAGCATTTTTTTTGATAAATTCATAACTCACAAGATGTTTATCAATCCTTTTATCCAAAAATCCATATCCGTATTTTCCCTTTATACAAAGTTCCCCACCGCTTGAAGGTCCGTTTTTTACAGGTTTAATTTTCTTAATTTTTCCATTTTCAATTTCAGCATCAATCTCACACCCTACCCCGCAGTATGTACAAACGGATTCAATTTTCATTTTTATCCTTTAAAAGTTTTTCTTTTAAAACAGGTAAATTTTTCCTAACAATAGTTTCAACTATCATTAAATCAATCCCTTCATAATCATGCACAATATAATTTCTGGTATAATAAGCACCTAATGTTTCTTCCGTTAAATCAAACTTCTCTATAAAATTATCATCTATTTTATTTAAAGTTTCTCCAATTTGAGCAATTCCCATTAAAATAGCCATTTGCCCTTCAAAATCACTCAATGCCTTAACAACTCCATTATGTCTTTTTACTATTTTTTCAATATTCTCTATCATTTCTAAAATAAAATCTATTTTCTCATACATTTAAAAAATCTTTAAACATATATTTTTTAGCAGTATTGCTCATAGAATTTTTAGCAATTAAATCTACTTTAATATTAAGCTCTTTTTCTAAAAATGATTTAATTTTTTCAATTTCTATAACTCCTTTAAATCCGGGAAAATTGTTTAAAAATTTTTTATCGAGTGAATAAATAATATCAATATCATTATACTTTTCTCCTCTTGCAAAAGAACCGACAACCCCTTCAATAACAAATCCCTTCTTTAAAAACTCTTTTTTTAGAATTTTTAATTTATTATCCTTCATCTTTTATCCCTCATCTTTATATTTACTCTACTATATCCGATTTGGCATATTTTTTCAATATTTTTCTTTTTAAATTATCAGGTAAAAAAGTAAAAAGTTTAATTATGTAATAAAATCTTAAAGGAAACGGATTAAAAAATTTATCTTTTTCAATTATTTTAACAATCCTTTGAGCAGCATCATCCAAATCCATCAAAAACGGCATATAAAAATTATGATTTTTAGTCATATCTGTTTTGATAAATCCGGGTAAGACTAAAACTACATCAATTCCGGCAAAATATAGACTCTCAGCATACGAATTAAGAGCCCTTTTACTTGCACTGTAAGCAAGTGATGTGGGAGCACCGAGCAATGAAGCAAGGGAAGAAATAAAAACAAGTTTTGAATCTTTAAAATCAATATGTTCCAAAAGAGCATGAATTGAAAGCAAATTAACATCAATCACCTTTTTAAATGCATCAATCGGAGGGAAATCCCTTGAATGAGGAGTTGAAATTCCTGCATTTAAAATAATTAAATCAAATTTGATATTACTTAATTTCTTACTAACGCCACTGACCTCATCTAAATTACTCAAATCACAGACAAAATATTTATCACATACTTCTTTAAGTTTATCTTTATCCCTTGCTATTCCGTAAATTTCATAACCGATATTTTTATAATACTTTGCCAAACTTTTACCAATTCCCCTGCTTGCCCCTGTAATTAATACTCTCAAAATCTTCCTTTTTTGATAAGATTTTATCAAAAAGGTATTAAATGTTTGTTATTTCTAAAATTATTACCGCATTTTTACTGATTCCTGGAATTTTTGTAATTATATTTTTATTTCTTGCTTTTAAAACAAAATATAAAAAATTTATGATTTTTTTATCAGCATTTTTATGGCTAATATCTACAAAACCCATATCAAACCTCCTCCTTTATCCACTTGAGAATATAAAAATCATCAAACAAAAAGCCCCTTATGTAGTTGTTCTTGGAGGAGGTGTTGTGAATAAAGATATTTTCCGCTCATCTGCTCATCAGTTCAAAAGGATTGTTTATGGGGCAAGTATAGCTTCAAGAGAAAAAATTCCTTTAATTTTTACAGGCGGAGGCGTTGGATTCGAATCAAAAATGGTAAAACACGATATAAAATATCTTGAAAAATCTTTTAATTTTTATATTAAAACATATTTTGAAAATAAATCAAAAAACACAAGACAAAATGCTTACTTTACAGCAAAACTTTTTAAAAAATTAGGATTTAACAAGAAAATATATCTTGTTACAAGTGCATTTCATATGAAAAGAGCAATGATAGACTTTAAAAAAGCAGGATTTAAAGTAATACCAAGACCAACTGATTATTTAAGCAATTATACTTATGTGTGGTATGATTTTTTACCTTCAATGGAATCTTTATACAAAAGTTACTGGGCATTGCATGAATATTTAGGAATTATAAAAGCTAAATTTTTAGATTAGCTTTTACAAATTTTTCAAATTCTTTTTTTGGCAAAGGTTTAGCAAAAAGATATCCCTGATAAATATCTATATCCAGTTCTTTTAAAACCTCAAACTGTTCTTTGCTTTCAACTCCTTCTGCTACAAGTATTTTGTTTAATGCTTTTGCCATATCCACAATAGCTTTTACATATTTTCTTCCCTGAATATCCAAAACATCATCGACAAATGTTTTATCAATTTTAATAATATCAATATCATATTTTTTTAAAAAAGCAATAGAAGAATATCCAGTCCCAAAATCATCAAGATTTACTTTTATACTATTTTCATGAAAAAATTTTATAATTGAATCAATTTTTTTGGAATTTTCCAAAAATACTGATTCAGTAAATTCAACTTCAACATTTGATAAAGGGGGATTTAACTCATAAATAAACGCTCTTAAATCTTTTAAAAAATTATTACTTTTAATTTGCTCAAAAGAAATATTAAAAGCAAGTGAAATATTTTTTAAATCATCATCATTTGACCATTCATTAAGTGTTTTAAAACTCTCTTTTATAACCCATTTGCCAAGCTCAATGATAAATCCACTTTTTTCTGCAATCTCTATAAATTCTCCTGGAAAAACAATGCTTCCATCTGCTTTTTGCCATCTTATAAGAGCTTCACAGCTTATAATTTTTCCTTTTTTATCTACTTTTGGCTGAAAAAAAATTTAAATTCATCATTTTCAAGAGCTTTTGGAAGCTCATTTTTTATTTTAATCTCTTTTTGAATTTTCTTATCAAGTTCGGTATTAAAAAATATTATACTATTTTTTTTATATTTAGCTTCTCTTAGTGCGATATCGGCTTTTCTTAAAAGTTCATCAAAACTTTCAGCATCATAAGGATAAATACTTACTCCAATACTTGCCGTAACATTAAGAGTCAATTCTCCGATTGAAATAGGTTCTGAAATATGTTTTAAAAGTTGTTTCATTCTATAATTTAAGTCACCTTTGTTTATATATTCTTTCCATATTAGAACGAATTCATCACCTCCTATTCTTGATGAAAGTTCATATTTATATGTATATTTTGTTAAAATTTCAGCAATTTTAATAATAACTTCATCACCCACTGAATGACCATAATAATCATTTATTTCCTTAAAATTATCCAAATCCACATAAATTACGGCAAATTCACCTTCTCTTTTTTGAATCAATTCTTTTACATATTCTCTTAGCCTTCTTCTATTAGCAAGTCTTGTAAGAGAATCTGTTATAGCAGATTTATAAAGATTATCAATGGTTTTTCTAAGTTTGGAAAAAGTTTCACTTAAAGCCTCTTGAATTTCATTAAATTCACTTATATAGAAATCTTTTGGTTTAGATATTTTTTGGAGGGAGTAATCTTTTAACATATTCAAAGGCTTTACAATATATTTTTTATTTATATAATATGTGAAATATATAATTCCAAAAAGCAAAAATAAATAAAAAACTATGTATATTGCTTTTAGCTGTAATAATTCTTGATTAATATAATTTTTATTGACGAAATAATAAAGATTCAATGCTTTTTCTTTATTTCCCTTAAAAAAATTTATTTTTATTTCAATTGCATTTTTATTTAAAATATCTCTAAAATTAAGGTTTGATAGATTAAATTTAATAGAATCATTTGAAGGAATCTTTACATTAAAATCCCCACTTTTTATAATTTTATTCTTTTGTTTTATTATATATGCTCTATTTAATTCATTACTTGCGATTTTTCTATCAAGCAAAGGTTTTAAGAGAACAATATCATCATTTTTATTTAATATTTTCTCAAAAATGTATTTAAGTTCTGTAAGTTCTGATTTGACCTGATTGGTAATAATACTTTCATATTCTTTTTTCTGATAATTAAAAATCAAATAAAAATAAGCACTCAATAAAATTACTATAAACAAATTTACAAAAAGTATAAAATTACTTATTTTCATCTAAATACCTCAAATCGATTCCTTTATATCCTGAAATATCTTTTAATTGTATCCATTTAATATTTTTTAAATCGGAATAAAAATCGTTATATGAATAATTATCAAAATATTTTTTAACTTTTTCATAAAAACTTTTTGGGTTTTCTTTTAGTTTTTTTACAGCATCTTTTAAACAATAATTTAAATGTTTAAATCTCCCTTTATTTTTTAAATAAAAATTTTTATCGGCAAACAGTGCATCAATGATATAAATACCTGGATATTTTGAATTTATAATTTCTTTATATCTTCTTTTTTTATATATTACATCGTATGGTGCATATGTAATTATAATAAAAGGTTTTTTAAGTTTAATATTTTCAATCTCGGATTGATCCAAATTATGAATAATATAATTTTTATCTCCAATCTCATTTTTCAAATAATCAAAAAGTAATCTATTTACAGATTTTACTTCCATATATACATTTATAGTTTTTTGTTTTTTTAGCTCATTAATACTCAGATTTGAAAAAGCCATATCAGCTCCATATGATTTATCAAAAAGTGCTATTGGAACTAAATTTTTATCATTTGCTTCTTCATATTCAATTTGCGTAGCTGCAAAAGCATCAACAAGTTTATCTTTATACAAATCCAAACTCTCATTCAATGAAACAGTTTGAATTAATTTAAATCCGTTTGCTTTAAGACAGCCTGTAGCATCGGCATAAAAAAGAGGGGCGTATCCTATCCATTTGTTAGCAGCAATTTTAATGGCAGGTTTTTCTTCGCAGCCTAAAAATAATAATGATATTATTAAAAAAAGAATTCTTTTCATTTTAAACCTTTACCAATAACAATAGTATCAAAAAAATAGCACTTGTTACAAGAACCAAAAATGAAACTTTCCCGGGATATAGATTAAAAAGTGCAGCCAAGTTTACATTAGATATTGCAAGGGGAGTTGATATTTCAAGAAGTATAGGCCAAAAATATTTCCCTTCAACTCCTAAAAGTTTTAAAAAAACAAATCCAACGGCAGTAAAAACCGCAAATTTATTAATTAATGTAATTAAAATAAGAGCTTTATCATCCGCTTTTACTTTAATCTCGGCTATATAAACACCAAAAATCATAAGCTGGGTTACAATTGAAGCAAATGCACCCATTTGAAGTATTTTCATAACATCAGTATTAAAATGAATACCTTTAAGATTCAAAATCAATGCCAAAATCCCAAACCACATTACAGGAATTTTAATAATTTTCTTAAATGCCTCTTTGAAAGAGTATTCTCCCTTAGCAAAGAAGAATATCCCAAATGAATATATAAAAAATATATTTGCAAGATTTATCAAAGTTGCAACCATTGCTCCAAAATCACCCCATAAAAAATAGCTTATCGGAATTCCTAAATTCCCGGTATTTCCTATTAAAGGAGTAAGTGAAGCGATAATTCTGTCTTTTTTATCTTTAAGCAAAAGCGATAACAAATAAGTAAATATCAAAGCTATAAAAACAATTAAAAGATAATAAACAGGGGCTAAAATCAAACTCTTATTAATCGGCATAAGCATAATACCCCAAAGGGTAAGAAAAGGCTGGAGATAATAAGTTGATAGGATGACAAGTGTTTTACCGTCAATTTTAAACTGTTTTTTGGCTAAAAAACCTAAAACAATAAAAACATATATTCCAATTACACCAAGCATTAATTTTTAATAAACTCGATTATTTCTTCTTTAATTTTTTCTTTTGGAATAATATTTTCGTTTGTTATTTCTTTATTAAATAATTCAAGTATCATTTCAGGCGCTTTTTCATTTAGATGTGCTTCAATATAAGCAATCGCATCTTTATCTGAAATTGCACTTTTTTCTTCAAGCTCTGCAATTTCCCTGTTTACATCTTCACCTGTAAGCGCATAATAGATACTTGGAGCAAATTTGGTCCATTCAGCCGTTGAATAAACAACTATTTTATTTTTTCCAAGTTTTCCTTTTTCTTTTAAATATTCATATGCTTTTACAGCTGTTGCGGTATGCGGATCCATCAGATAATATTCATTTTTAGAATATCTTCTGATAATCTCTTCACATTCCCCATCAGTTGCGAAATCTGCAATAAAATCTTCTTGTATTTTTTCAAGTTCTTCTTTTGTAAGCTCAAAATATCCTTCATTTTCAAGTGAACTCATAAGCTCTTTTGTTCTTGTCTCTCCAAATTTATCAAAAATCATTCTCTCTACATTGCTTGATTTTAAAATATCCATAGCAGGTGAAATAGTCTTTATAAGCCTTTTATCTCTTAAATCATATCTTCCGTATGTGATAAGCTCATACAATACATTGTTTTTGTTTGATGCAATAACAATTTTATCAATTGGAAGCCCCATTTTTTTTGCATAATAAGCCCCAAGCGCATTACCGAAATTTCCACTTGGAATAATTACGTCTATTTTATCACCCATTTCAATTTCATAATCACTAAGAAGTCTAATATAACTCCAAAAATGATAAACAATCTGAAAAATAATTCTTCCAAAATTAACTGAATTTGCGGCTGAGAGTTTAATGCTGTTCTCTTCCAAAACTTTCTTAAATTCATCATCTTTTAATAAATTTTTAAGCGCTGTTTGAGCATCGTCAAAATCACCTAAAATTCCAAGTACTTTTTCATTTTTAGCATCAGTTGTAACCATTTGAAGTTTTTGTACTTCGCTTGTCCCTTCATGAGGATAAATACATACAACTTTTATATTTTCTTTATTTTCAAATGTTTTCAAAGTCGCAGGTCCTGTATCTCCGGAAGTTGCCGCTAAAATAAGATAATTTTCTCTTCTTTGCTTAGCCAGACTAGATAAAATTACTCCAAAAGGTTGAAGTGCCATATCCTTAAATGCTCTTGTTGGACCATGCCAAAGTTCTGCTACATAAAAGTTTTTAAGTCTGACCAAAGGCACAACATCTTCATGGTCAAAATTTCTTAAATAAGTATATAATGCCTTATCAATCAGTTCTTCATCCAAATCAACTTTAAATTTATGTAAAATACTTCTTGCTATGTGTCTATAAGTTTTTGTGTTCATATCATCAAAAAATTTCAAAATATATCTCTCATCAATTTTAGGTAATTTCTCAGGTACATAAAGCCCTCCGTTTGGAGCAGCCGGATTTAAAATAACTTCACTAAAACTCTTTTTTTCATCAGTTCCGCGAGTTCCTATAAATTTCATTTTACGCCTTTTTTAATGCAATTATACAATAATAAAGTTGCTATAATTCCATCAAAAAGGACAGACTTGACAATCTTTCATATCCACAGCGATTATTCTTTGCTTCATTCATCTCTTAGAATAAAAGATTTAATACATGTAGCAAAAAAGAGAGGATTTAATACACTTGGAATAACTGAGCTGGATAATATGTTCAGTGCAATAGAATTTTATGAAACATGCCGTAAAAATGATATCAATCCCATAATAGGAAGCGATGTTTTAGTAAAAAGAGGAGATGATTTAAGCAGACTCGTTTTAATCGCAACAGATAAAAAAGGATATGATAATTTAATGTATTTAAGTTCTATATCATATCTTTATCATATGAAAGGCTCTCAGGCGATAATACCTTATGAAGAAATTGTCAAAAACCAACAAGGCCTGGCTGTGATTTTATCTATGATTGAGAGTGAAATCGGGAAAAAACTAAATTTTTTAGATGAAAAAAACGCTTTGGAAATAGATGAAAAAAAAGCTTTAGAAATAGCTAAAATTTATAAAAACGATTTTGAAAATTTATATTTAGAATTAAGGCGTGACAGTTTTGAAGAAGATTTTTTGATTGGAAAATTTTATGAATTTGCAAAAAAAAGTAATATTAAGCCAATAGCTTCTGGAAATGTATTTTATCTTAACAAGACTGACTTTTATTATAAAGACGCACTTGAATGTATAGATAATAACAAACAATATGACGATATCCATAGAGATATTAAACTTGGAGAATTTTATTTAAAACCAAAAGAAGAGTATCTAAAAGCATTTGAAGATTACTCTGAAGCTATTGAAAACAATATAAATCTTTTTAAAAACATTAATCTTGAAATTCCACTTGGAAATCCTACACCCCCTACTTTTAAATTTACAAAAGAATATGCAAAAAAAGAAGGGCTTGATATTGAAAATGATGTTGAATATTTTGAATACAAATGCTGGCAAGGACTTGAAAAAAGATTACAAAATATACCTATTGAAAAACACGAAGAATACAAAAAACGTCTTGAATATGAGATAAATATCATCAAACAGATGAAATTCCCCGGATATATGCTAATTGTATGGGATTTTATTAACTATGCAAAAGACCCAAGCCGCCATTTAAGACCGACAGGTTACAAAATACCCGTGGGTCCCGGAAGGGGAAGTGCAGCTGGAAGTTTAGTTGCGTATGCACTGGAAATTACAAATATAGACCCTTTAAAATACGGTCTGCTTTTTGAGAGGTTTTTAAATCCTGAGAGGGTAAGTATGCCTGATATTGATGTCGATTTTTGTCAGGAAAGAAGAGATGAGGTAATTGAATATGTTCAGAAAAAATACGGACACGAAAATGTCGCGCAGGTTGTAACATTTGGTTCACTGCTTGCTAAAGGTGTATTAAGGGATGTTGCAAGAATATTTGGAATAGATTATTCAAACGCTGATAAATTCGTAAAGCTTATACCAGATCAGCTTGGAATAACTCTTAAAAAAGCAAAAGAGCTTGAAAACAAAATAGTAGAAATTATAAAAGAAGAACCGGTATATGAAAGACTATATTCATATGGAGAAGCTCTTGAAGGGCTTAAAAGAAACACGGGTAAACACGCCGCCGGTGTTGTAATAAGTGATGAACCTTTATGGAAAAAATCACCTCTTTACAAGCAGGACGAACATGATGCTTTTCATACGACTCAATATTCATTAAATTATTTAGAGCCTGTTGATTTGATTAAATTCGACTTTTTAGGGCTTAAAACCCTGACTGTAATTGACAGAGCTGTAAAAAACATAAAAGCAAATAAAAACAAAGATGTAAATATTGATACTTTAACACTTGATGATGAAAAGGTTTTTAAGCTTATACAAAGCGGAAAAACATTGGGTCTGTTTCAGATAGAATCAGAGGGAATGCAGGATCTTGCTAAAAGGCTTAAGCCTACAAACTTTGAAGATGTAATTGCGATGCTGGCCCTCTACCGTCCGGGACCAATGGATGCCGGTATGCTTGATGATTATATAGAAAGAAAGCACGGCAGAAAACCTATCAGTTATTTTTATGATGAATTTGAAGAAGTATTAAAGCCTATACTTGAGCCGACTTACGGGGTTATTGTGTATCAAGAACAAGTAATGCAGATAGTTCAGGCAATTGGCGGTTTTTCTCTTGGTGAAGCAGATATTATAAGACGGGCTATGGGTAAGAAAAAAGCCGATTTAATGGCAAAATATGCCGAGGAGTTCGCACAAAGAGCCCAAAAACAGGGATTTTCATACGAAAACGCAAAAGCGCTTTTTAATTTAATAGAAAAATTCGCCGGTTACGGATTTAACAAATCACACTCAGCCGCATATGCAATGATTACATACCAGACTGCATGGCTTAAAACATATTATCCTACCGAATTTTTTTCAGCTCTTTTGACATACGAGGCGGACAATACAGATAAAATCGCAAAATATATTGAAGAGGCAAAAGTTTTAGACATAGAAGTACTTCCTCCTGATGTGCAAAAATCAAATGCCGAATTTACCCCAATAGAAGATAAAATACTTTTTGGATTAAGTGCCATTAAAGGTGTTGGAAGCAAAGCAATAGAAAGTATTATCCAAAACAGACCCTTTGATGATTTAGAAGACTTTATCCTTAAAATAGATACAAGTAAAGTAAACAAAAAAGTTCTTGAACAGCTCATAAAATCAGGGGCTATGGATAGTTTTGGATACAGCAGAAAAACCCTGCTTCAAAATCTTGAAAGTATGCTTGAATTTAAAAAAAGAATTGAAGAGAGAAAAAACGCAATAAATCATAATGCTTCTTTGTTTGCAGGTATGATTGAAGAAGACAGTAGTGATGAAAAGCTTGAAATAAGAATTACCGATGAATTTGACACTAAAACACTTCTTGATTATGAATATGAAACACTTGGTTTTTATGTATCAGCCCATCCGCTTGATCCATATAAAGAAGAAATAAACAAACTTAATTATAATCTTTCAAGCGATATAGAAGAGATTTTAAACCAAGAAGCCCTTTTTGTAGGAAAAATAGAAAGTATGAAAGTTAGAATTTCAAAAAAAGGCAATAAATTTGCTATTGTAACACTTATGGATTTTCACGGGAAAGTGGATTTAATGGTTTTTGAAAGAGACCTTGAAAAACTTCAAGAATTAAACACAGATGAGCCTCTGGCTTTCAAAGCAAAAGTTGAAAAAGTAGGTGAATTTTTAAGGATTACAACAAGAAAAATTATGACTTTAGAAGAAGCAAAAGGTGAAAGTGCGGCTGTTAAAGATGAAATTGTAATGATTGAAAGAGAAATTAGTGAAAATTTTGAAGAAGATTTACTAAATATTTATCAGGAAATTGTTAAAAACCCGGGCAATAAAAGAGCAGTTTTATTAATCAAAACACCTTTTGGATTTTCTCTTAAAATAGATACAAAACTTAGATGTAATTTATAATTTACAACCTTCCTCTTCACCCATTCACCCATTTACCCATCTTCCCATTTACTCACTCAACAAGCTGGGTTATTTTCTCAGTAAAATTACATAAAAATTCCGGAAATTCAGCATCCACTTTGCTTAAATCAAGATATTCCCTGAAAAAAGTATCAACATCGATACCGCTTTGCATTCCGATTGAATATCCTTTAAACATTTCTTTTAGTTTAGGAGAATCAACAAGTTCTACAAGACTCTCTGCCAGAGCAATTGCATCATCAATCATTCCCTCTTTCCAAAAACCTATTAAATTATCGGTTAATGTAATAACTGCAAATCTTTCCTCATCGTTGTTTAAATCAAATTTTTCATTGTTTGCAAGTTTTTGCTGATAATATATAAACGCTTCATTATAAGCTTTTTCAAACTCTTCTTCGGCTTTTTGTATCTCGTTTTTAGTTAAAGCATTTCTAAATTCTATATAGTGATTTTTTACACCCATTTATATCCTTTTTGCAGTGATTATATCAAAAAATGCTCTCTCCTCGTTTTCTCTCTTCACTTTTTTCATTTTCTCCCTCCTCTTCCCCAACCTCCCATTCACTCATCCTCCCATCCACCCATAAACTTTTTACAAAAATTTGCTTTTTTTATTTTTTACAGATATAATGTCACTGCAAATTTATTTTTTAGGATTACACATGAAAACACTTTACGTAGGAAACATAAACTACAACGCTACTGCAGAAGACTTAAAACCACTATTCGCTGAATATGGAGAAGTGATCTCAGTAAAAATTATTAATGACAGAGAAACTGGAAGAAGCAAAGGTTTTGGATTCGTTGAAATGGAAAGCGGTGCTGATACAGCTATCGAAGAACTTGATGGAAAAGATTTCCAAGGAAGAAGACTCAGAGTAAACGAAGCAAGACCAAGAGCTCCAAGAACAGAAGTTTAATCTTCTGTTTTAATAACTTCATTATATAAACTCCAATTATTTAATCAAATTTTATCAATTATTTTAATAATATATTTAACAAAATCATTTTCAATAAATCTTAAATAAAACTTAATTTAAGATTATTTTAAGATTAAAAAAGTAAAATTTCAAACTTAAAAATTATAGGCTAAAAACCTAAAAAAGGATTATGAATGAAAAAAGGTATCCATCCTGAATATGTTGAATGTACTGTAACTTGCACTTGCGGGCATACATTTCAAGTATTATCTACAAAACCAACTCTTAGAATTGAAGTATGTGACCAATGCCATCCATTCTATACAGGTAAAGAAAGAAATATAGAAAAAGGTGGGAAAGTAGATAAATTCAAGAAAAAATACGGTCTTGCATAATTGGTTACATTTGTACCAACTCCCATTGGCAATTTAAAAGATATATCACAAAGGGCTCTTGAAGCCCTTAAAGATGCAGAGATTATTTTTTGTGAAGATACACGTGTTACAAAAAAGCTTCTAAATTTATACAACATTCCTCTTAATAAAACTTTTATATCAATGCATTCTCATAATGAAGATAAAGTACTTTCAAAAATTGATAAAAATAATTTAATTAACAAAAACTGCGTATATGTAAGTGATGCGGGTATGCCAGGGATAAGCGATCCCGGAAGCAAACTTGTTAAATTTTGTCAAACACACAATATTCAATATACTATAATACCGGGAGCCAATGCAGCGCTGACAGCATTTGTGGCAAGCGGTTTTGAAGGTGAGTTTTGTTTTTTCGGTTTTTTACCGCATAAAGGAAAAGAAAGAGAAGAAAAACTTTTAAATATTTTAGAAAATGACAAAATTTCAATACTTTACGAATCTCCTCATAGAATAGACAAACTTATAAATGAACTCAAAAAATTTGCACCTGAAAGAATGATTTTTTTAGCAAAAGAACTTACTAAAATACACGAAACATTTATAAAAGCAAAGGCAAAAGATATTATTTTAGAAAATACAAAAGGAGAATGGGTTATTGTAATTGATAAAGGTGAAAAAAATAAAAAACTTGAATTAAGTTACGAAGATATTTTAAATTTAAACCTTCCTTTAAAAGAAAAAAGCAAATTGCTCTCAAAATTAAGTGACAAATCCCCAAAAGAAATCTATAATCAACTGTTAAATTCATAAAGTTTTGATAAAATATCATTATGATAATATATGGAAAAAGAGTAGTAGAATATATAATTCAAAAACATCCTGAAATTGTTAAAGAAATCTTAATTGCAAAAAAGCTGAGTAAAAATGAGCTTAAAAAGTTCCGTAACTTTAAAGTAAATTTTATTGACAACAAATTAGCACAAAAAATCAGCCATAATGGTAATCATCAGGGCTTTTTTGCAAAAATAGAATTTACTCCTCAGGAATGGGATATTCAAGGCGATAAAATTCTTGTACTTGACAATATAACCGATATGGGAAATTTAGGGGCAATTACAAGAAGTGCTTATGCGCTTGGAATCGATTTGCTTATAATAACCGGAATTAAAGAATTAAAATGGGATAGACTTATCCGCACAAGTGCAGGAGCTGCTATCGATATGAAAATAATAAATTTTCACAATATTCTTGAACTTATAAATATATTAAAAACTAAAAAATATTTTTTAATAGGTGCAGACTTAGGCGGAAAATGTAAACCTTCAAAAAAAGAAAAAATAGCACTTATTATGGGGAATGAAGGGGAAGGTTTGAATAAAAAAGTTAAAGAAAAACTCAATGAAATTTTAACCATAGAAATGAAAAGAGAGTTTGATTCTCTTAATGTTTCTGTTGCAGCAGGAATTTTGATAGACAGGATTGTAAATGAATGCTGAACAATTTTTTGATAGACATTCAATTGAAGAAATCAGCAAAAAAACAAAAATTTCACCGATAAGTTTAAGATTTATAAGAAACAAAGAATTTGAAAAAATCCCAAAAGCAAAATTTTTTGGATTCATAAATATAATCGAAAAAGAATTCAATGTGGATTTAAGTGAACTTAAAGAAGAATATAACCATAGTGCACCGAAAAAAGAAGAAAAACATGAAATAATAACAGAAACAAAAGATAAAAAAAATTATTTACTTTTTATTTTGGCATTATTACTTCTGATAATTGGCGGATTTATTTTATATACAACATTAAATAAAAACCCTTCTTCAAACACTGATACAAATTTTTCTGACATACCTACATTTGAACAAAATAATTCATCAAAAACAGCCAATACTGAAAACTTGGAAAACAACAGTACAAACATTACACAAAATATTACAACTGCTCAAAATAAATTAAACGATTTAGAACAAAATTCTACAAAAAAGATAAATACTGCAAACAAATCTGATAAAAAAACTTTTACAAACATTACAAAGACAGCAAAAAAATATTCAATTGACATAATCCCTCAAAAACTTGTATGGTTTAGGGCAGTAAATATCGATACGAACAAAACAAAAGAATATCTGACTTCAAAAGAAAAAATATTACCAAAAGGTAATTATTATATAAAATTCGGTCATGGGGAAATTACCATAAATTATGGTAATCAAACAATAACTCCAAATACCAAAAAAATTATAAGAATTTTATTTAAAGACGGAAATTATACCTATATGAAAAAACCAAATAGGTTTGAGAAATGAAAAAAATATTATTAATATTTGTAAGTGCTATTGTATTATTTGCCAATGCTTATAAATATGTTGAAAATATATTAGGAAAAGAGACATATATCAAATATGAAAATGTCATAAAATCGGCACTTGATGAAAACAGTACATTAAAAGATACATTAATATTTTTAAAAAACAACGGATTAATTAATTTTTATTTTAACCAAATCAAAACAATTCATCCAACATTTGTATTCATAAATAACAATCCGGTTTTTAATATTAAAAATTTATATGATTTACTTAAAAAAATGGGATATTACAGTTTTTATCCAATAAAAATTCACAAAGACACAAATTACACCATTACTCTTGAAATGGAATCTCAAAGCTATATTGACCCTCTTGACTTGTTAAATGAATTTGAGAAAAGAGGTTGCAAACTTACTGATATTGAAAAAAATAACAACTTTAAATATATAATTAACTGCCAAAACGAAAAACTGCCAGATATTATTAAATTAAAAGAAGATACACAGGCTTTACATAATATAAACGGTATTTATTGGATTGAAAACAAAGATTTTGATAAAATCAAAATTTCAACATCAAGATATGATTTTTGGCATCCATATGTAGTATTTTATGATAAAAAACTGAATATTCTTAATATAATTTCAACATCAGATTTGATAAGAAAAAAAACATTTGATATTCCTAAGGAATGCAAATATATTAAAATTACAGATTCATTCACAAAAGAAAACATTAAAAGAGGTATTTTTATAAAAGGACTAAAATGAACCATTTTGAAAGAATAGAAAGACTTCCTAATTATATTTTTGCTGTAATAAATGATCTTAAACTTCAAGCAAGAAGAGCCGGAGAAGATATAATAGATTTTTCAATGGGAAATCCTGACGGAGCGACTCCTAAACCAATTGTAGATAAATTAATAGAAGCAGCACAAAAACCAAAAAATCACAGATACAGTGTAAGCAAAGGTATTTATAAATTAAGAGAGGCAATCTGTAATTGGTATGCAAGAAGATATGATGTATCACTTAATCCCGAAACAGAAGCTGTTGTTACAATGGGTAGTAAAGAAGGATATGTTCATTTAACTCAGGCTATTACAAATGTAGGTGATGTGGCAATTGTACCAGATCCAACATATCCTATCCATTCATACGCTTTTATGCTAGCAGGTGCGAGTGTGAGAAAAGTAAAACTTACATACAATGACAAATATGAACTAAATGAAAATGATTTTTTTGCACAACTTAAACAAGCAATGATTGAAGCAGTGCCAAAACCTAAATTTTTAGTACTTAACTTCCCTCATAACCCGACAACTGTTACTGTTACAAAAGATTTTTATCAAAAAGCAGTTGATTTTGCAAAAGAAGAAGGGCTTTATATTATAAGTGACATTGCATATGCTGATATTACATTTGAAGGATATAAAACACCCTCAATATTTGAAGCAAAAGGAGCTAAGGAAGTGGCGGTTGAAAGTTTTACACTTTCAAAAAGCTACAATATGGCAGGATGGAGAGTCGGATTTATGGTAGGTAACCCTGTTTTAATAGGAGCTCTTCAAAAATACAAATCATGGATTGATTATGGAATGTTTACCCCTATTCAGGTAGCTGCGACAGTAGCTCTTAGAGATTATCAGTATCTTGTAAAAGATATAGTTAAAACATATGAAAAAAGAAGAGATGTTTTAATTGAGAGCTTTGCAAATGCCGGATGGAAGATTGAAAAACCAAAAGCGACAATGTTTGTATGGGCTAAAATTCCTGAAATTGCAAGACATTTAGGAAGCCTTGAATTTTCAAAAAGACTTCTTACTGAAGCACACATAGCAGTAAGTCCAGGAATAGGATTTGGTGCTTATGGGGATGATTATGTAAGAATTGCTTTAATTGAGAATGAAAAAAGAATCCGTCAGGCAGCCAAAAATGTAAAAAGCTTCTTAAAAGAATTAAAGGAAAACAATGGTTAAAATCGGTATTATTGGTCTTGGGACAGTAGGTGAAGCTGTTGTAAAAAATTTACAAAAAAACAGAGAAATTATAAAAGCCAGAGCCGGAAAAGAAATAAAGGTAATAAAAGGCGTAATAAGAGAGCCAAATAAATACAGACATTTAAATATACCTTTGAGTACCGATTATAAAGAAGTCACAAGAGATCCTGAAATTGACATAGTTGTAGAGCTTATCGGAGGAGTCGATAAAGCATTAGAGATAGTAAGTGATGCCCTTAAACACAAAAAAGCTGTTGTTACAGCAAATAAAGCCCTTCTTGCATATCACAGGTTCGAACTTCAAAAATTAGCGCAAACACCTTTTGAATATGAAGCAAGTGTTGCAGGAGGTATTCCTGTCATTAAAGCACTTAGAGACGGGCTTAGTGCAAACCACATACTTGAAATAAAAGGTATTATTAACGGAACCTGCAATTATATACTCAGTGAAATGAAAAAAGGCAGAAATTATGATGAAGTGCTAAAAGAGGCACAAGAAAAAGGATATGCAGAAGCCGACCCCACTTTTGATGTCGGAGGATTTGATGCAGCTCATAAATTACTGATACTTGCAAGCATTGCATATAATATTGATGCAAAACCAGAAGATATTTTAATAGAAGGCATTGAGAATATAAATCTTACCGATATAGAATTTGCAAAAGAATTCGGATATGAAATCAAACTTCTTGGTATTGCAAAAAAAAGAGATTCTGAGATTGAGCTGAGAGTTCACCCTACACTTATCAAAAAAGAAGAAATGATCAGTAAAGTAGAAGGCGTTATGAATGCCGTAAGTGTAATTGGAGATGTAGTTGGTGAGACTATGTATTACGGTCCTGGTGCCGGCGGTGATGCAACAGCAAGTGCAGTAATTAGTGATATTATTGAAATAGCAAGAGGAAATATAAATCCAATGCTTGGATTTAAAAAACCGCTTGAAATTGAAAAATGCACTCTCATCAAACCTGATAACATAATATCAAAATATTATCTAAGAATTTCTGTTAAAGACGAACTTGGAGTCCTTGAAAAAATAGCCCATATATTAGCAAAAAATTCTATATCAATTGAAAGTTTTCTTCAAAAACCAAGAGACGGGTATGTAAAACTTCTATTTTCAACACATAAAGCAATTGAAAAAGATATAAAAAATGCTATAAAAGAAATAGAAAATCTTGATTTTGTAATAAAACCAATTAATTACATAAGAATAGAAGATTGATTAACAAACTAAAAAAAATCTCTCTTTTTTT
>JALTBU010000121.1 GCA_027008345.1 Nautiliaceae bacterium
TTTTGTTTAGTTCTTTTATTTGGCGTTGGAGTAATTCTAAAAATTTAGAATAATGCTTATATGTGCTTGTTGGGTCTATTCCAAGTATGCGTAATAAATAATCTTGGGGTAAGTCTATGTATCTAAACCTTTCAAAACTTTTAAAAAATTCATATAATTTCATTGCGTATTTCGTTCTTAATTTGTTTAAAGTGGGAATAAGTTCTAATTTTGTAAAATTGCCATCATTGCTGTGTATCATCAAATATTTCATCAATTTTGGTAATTCTAGATAAGCCACCTTTTTCCCGCTTTTTTCGTCTATTTTCCAACTTGCATCTGCTAAAAAGCTCATAGAATACCACTCATATACTTGGTTATCTTTTGGATTTCTAAAGTTGTTTAATTGTAAGGTAATTTCTTGAAGCTCTGTCAATGCGTCCTGAATTTCTTTTATATAGCTTTCAACCTTTTCCAATCCCATCATTTTGCGTAGATAAGGGAATTCAATCGGAATATAATCTGCTTTTTCAATTATTTCTCTATTGCCATTATTTACGTTTGTTTGGATAAGGTAATAAATAGCATTAAGACATCTTTTAGCGTGTAAAGAGAGTTTGTCTCCTCCTCTAATCATTTCATTTCGTTTGTGTAGGGTTATTTGTTTCTTTTTCATTGTTTAGGTCCTTTTTTTTGAAATTATAGCATAAAATTCCTAATTTTAGCAATGTGGGAAATTTATACCCTAAAAATGGGAAATTTATACCCTAAAAATGGGAAATTTATACCCTAAAAATGGGAAATTTATACCCTAAAAATGGGAAAAAATTGTGCTTAAAATAACGATTTTATGGGGGTTTTGAAGGGGGGGTTAAGAGATATTAAGAGATATTAAGAGATATTAAGAGAATATTTTTATTAAGTATCTTTAATGATTTAAGTATCTTTACTGGTGCAAATTTTCATCAATTTTTTTACGTTTTTGTATCCAATAGGTGAGCCACTCGCTATCGCTCGTGGACTAACATTTGAAAAAATTTTTTAGATATAAAAAGGTGAACCACTCGCTACCGCTCGTGGACAATTATCTATCAAAAAAAAATATTACTTTACCTATCCTCTTTGATTTTAAAGATTATCTCTAATTTACGATTATTATTTTTTTATCTCTTTTAAGCGAATGTGAGACGTTTTTTTCTCTCTTGGTATATGTAACCCTTTGGAATAAGTTTATCGCTCTCTAATCCCTTTAAAATACTTTTTTAAGATAAATTTTTGATTTTGTTGTAATCGTTTGATTTAAGTATCTTTTTTTTGTCTATCTTTTACGAAAATTTTTTGAATAAGTAAAAAAAAAGAAAAAAATACTTTTATTAATGCCTCTCGGGCGTTCTGAGGCATTTTTTTCTCTTTTTGCATATATTTACCCTTAAAAGAAAAAAAATCGCTCTATCGGCTTAAAATCGCTCTATTTTGTTTTGAGAAATTTTTCTCAAAAGAAGGAGGAAAAAAAAGGAGGAAATGCCTTTTTATTGTATTCTGTTATCAGAGTAAAGTATAAAAAGTGTTGTACCAATTATCAAAAGTGTTGTACCAAGTGGTAAAAGTGTTGTACCAGGTGTTGTACCAGGTGTTGTACCAGGTGTTGTACCACCTAGTACAACGATAAAAATTCCCTTATATATATTTTATTAATAAAAATTAAAATCTTTTAAAAAGACTTTGTGTCATCTCTTCTATTTTCTTTCGGTCGGTTAAAACTCTTTTAGCTTTTGGATTAATAATAAAACGATAAATCTTTTCTTTTTTTAATTCTTTTGTCGGTTCTACTAGTTTTAAATGTGTTAAATCTGTTTTTTTGTTTAGTTCTTTTATTTGGCGTTGGAGTAATTCTAAAAATTTAGAATAATGCTTATATGTGCTTGTTGGGTCTATTCCAAGTATGCGTAATAAATAATCTTGGGGTAAGTCTATGT
>JALTBU010000122.1 GCA_027008345.1 Nautiliaceae bacterium
TCATTACCCATATCCGCTTCATAACTCAATGCATTTGTTATTTTCAGATTTATAAGGTTTTTTAGGGCTTTTGCATTATCACTTAAAGTATTATCAGGAACAAAAGAGACACCGACAAAAGTTAAAATCCCTATAATTATTATTACAAAAATAAGTTCAATTAAAGTAAAACCTTTCACTCAAAGCCTTTGAAGGGTAATTTTTGAAAGTTTAACATTGTCCTTTTTGCTTGAAACTAAAACTTTTAGTAAAACATATCCATTTGAAAAAGGGGTTTTTATTATTTTTTTGTTACTGCATACACAATCTCCATAACAATAATATCTCAACACATCGACATTACAGGAAAATCGTTTTTTTTCATCATTAAATTTTATATGTTCTAAACAATCATTATTTTGTTTTCTGTCATATCCCTCAATTGCTAAAATAGAATTCTCTATACAGCTTTGCATAAAAAGCTCTCCTCTTTGCATACCGTAACTTATTGTTGTATGTTTTTGGGAAATAAAAGCGACTTTCGCAATAAAAACCATCATTGTAGAAACAAGCAAAAGAATAATAAGTGCCCATAAAAGTCCTATACCTTTTTTCAAAATACAACCTTTTGTTTTGAAACCTTAACTTCAATCCCTCCTCTTTTATAAACAGACCTGATAAAAATTTCAAGATGAGAATTTACTGCTTTTATATAAAATCCGGCAATATTTTTATTTAGTATTTCCACTTTACCGCTTCCACCATCACCACAGAAAGTATCTCCTTTCCAAGGTCTGTAATCATAAAAAAGAAGCATATCGCCTTTTTTTAATTTACTGAAATTATAATCACTGCAATTCCATTTATCCGCACTTAAATCTTTTTTTAAAGCAATGGCATATGCACTGTCGGCAAGATAAAATTTTTCATATATCCTTGCATGGCTAATTTCACTACCGTCAGAATTTTTAAGAGACAAATTTGTATCATTTCCGCTTTGATTATAATCATCAATAATATATACCAAATCAGCATTTCCTCCGTGCCATCCAAATGAATTATTATAATCTTCAACAGCTCCTTCTTCGCCCCTGTCAAAACTTCCTGCAAAAATCACTCCGATTAAATCTTTAAAATTTTTGTCTGTATGAAATTTATTTTCAATCACCTCGTTTATAAAACTGGCATTAAAATCAAGTGCTTTTAAAACAGGTTTTTTACTTGAATACAAATCTGCAAAACCGCTGAAATTTGTATCTTTATATATATCTTGACAATAACCTATCCACTCAAAAATTGTAAAATTATCATCATCACTTATATCACCCAAATATTTATATTCTCCGCTTTGTTGATTATATCCTATGGCGCTCAACGGCACTCTGTAATAGAGCATATTCGCAAGTTTGTCTATCGTCTGTTCTGTTGAAAAAGATAATTCAAGATATTTAGAAGCTATAAAATTTCTTTTATATATTTTACCTGCAATCAGTAAACCTCCGGTAATTATAATACTTAAAATCACAATAACAAAAATTATTTCTATTAATGTAAAAGATTTTTTCACCATTTAACACTCTTTATTGTTGCATGGCCTATGTTTGCACTATAATAATAGATTGAAGATATTGTTTTATTACCATCAAGTATTTTTACATAAACACGCTTTATCTGTGATTTATTATTATCACTTCTGTTTGTAAAATTATATTCAAGCTTTCTGTCTGAATAAGTATTTTCATTCCAGTTATCTGTATAACCGACATTTACTTCCAAAGTATATTTTTTATGACCGCTATAAATATCATACTTTAATCCGTTATAATCATCAATATCATCCCTTGGAGGCTCATTGTCATCAAGACCTATATCGCTTTCATAAACTTTATCAAAACAGTTTCTGCCTCCAATAAATCCTCCTGTTCTATATCCAGAAGAAGTATTACATTCAAGAGCATTTTTACCACTTAATAAAATATCATCGTACTTGGTATTTTTCTCATCATATTCTTTAATAACAATATCCATAATTTGTGAATACATATTAAAAAGGGCATCTTCTTTGGAAGAAAAAGAAAGGGATTTATTTGAAATTTGAAAAAGCTTTGGAATTACAGTAAAAACAAAAGCTATTATTACTATTGTAAAAATAAGTTCTATTAAAGTCAAAGCTTTTTTTATATTTTATCCTTCAGAACTTTTTTGGGAAATCAATACATCTTCGATCACCTCATCAAGATCACCGTCAAGTATATCGTCAACTTTTGAATAAGCTTTATTACTTCTTACATCTTTTACCTGCTGATAAGGAAAAAGTACATAACTTCTAATCTGATGTCCCCATCCCATTTCATCTTTTGGTTTTCCTTCTTCTTCAGCCCTTCTTTTTTCCAGTTCAAGCTCATAAAGTTTTGATTTGAGCATTTTAAATGCCATATCTTTGTTTTTATGCTGAGACCTGTCATTTTGACAGCTTACTACTATTCCGGTTGGAATATGTGTTATCCTTACCGCACTTTCAGTTTTGTTTACATGCTGACCGCCTGCCCCGCTTGCTCTGAAAACATCTATTCTTATATCTTTTGGGTCAATTTCAATTTCGATATCTTCATCAATTTCGGGTGATACCTGAACGGATGCAAAAGAAGTATGCCTTCTTCCTGCACTATCAAACGGAGAAACCCTTACAAGTCTGTGAATTCCGTTTTCAACTTTTAAATATCCATACGCATTTTCACCTTTTACTATAAAAGTAACATCTTTAATTCCTGCTTCCTCACCTGCCTGATAGTCAACCACATCAACTTTCCACCCTCTTCTTTCTGCAAATCTGAGATACATTCTGTATAAAATACTAGCCCAGTCGTGTGATTCTGTCCCTCCGGCACCCGGATGTATTGTTACGATTGCATTTTTTTCATCATTTTCATCACTTAGCATTACTTCAATTTCAAGATCTCTAATAGCTTTTGCAAGATTTTCCACATCATTAAAAACTTCATTTAATGTCTCTTCATCTTCTTCCATAGTTGCCAGTTCATACATATCTTTATTATCTTCAAGCGCCTGTTTTGCTTTTTGATATTTCTCAAGTTTTCTTAAAATAATATTCTTCTCTTTTTGGATTTTTGCCGATTTTTTAGGATCATTCCAAAAATCAGGGTCATTTTCCATCTCTTCAATCTCTTTAAGTCTTTTTTCAAGCTCGTCAGGTTTTAAAATAGATTCAATATTTTGAAGTTTATTTTCTAAATCTTTTATAAGTTCACTGTATTCAAATGCATCCATTTGATTCCTTTTTTTATAAAAATTACATTTTTGTTAAAATTCTATCAAAATTTAAGCCTTAAAGGTATTTAATGAAAATTTTAAAAAGCCCAAAAGAAGCCCACGAATATCGAAAAACACTTAATGGAAGTGTAGGTTTTGTCCCAACAATGGGAGCTTTGCACGAGGGACATCTGACACTTATAAAAAGAGCAAAAAGTGAAAATGAAAATGTGATTGTTTCAATTTTCGTTAATCCCACACAGTTTTTGCCGGGGGAAGATTTGGATAAATATCCAAGAAGACTTGAAGCAGATTTTGAAATCTGTAAAAGAGCAGGAGTTGATGCTGTTTTTACACCAAATGCAGAGAATATGTACAGTGAAGATGAAATTTTAATAAAAGCACCTAAAATCAAAGGTTATATTTTAGAAGGATTTTTCAGGCCAGGACATTTTGACGGTGTTTTACAGGTTGTAAATAAACTTTTTAATATTATAAAACCTACACGTGCATACTTTGGGAAAAAAGATGCCCAACAACTGTATCTTATAAACCAAATGGTTAAAAATTTCTTTTTTGATATAAAAATTGTACCTGTTGATACAGTAAGAGAAAAAGACGGACTTGCTCTTTCAAGCAGAAATGTATATCTTTCACCAGAAGAGAGGAAAAGAGCATTAAGTATATCAAAAGCTCTTAAAAGAGCGGCAAAATTATCTACGGTTACAGATAATATAGACGAGATTAAAAAAGAAATGATGAATATTTTAGATGTTGATAAACTTCAATATATTGCATTCGTAGACAGGAATTTTAATTATATAAATAAGATAAAGCATGGAGATACGATTATTTTAATTGCTGCTTATATAGGCACTACAAGACTCATTGACAACATCTGGATTTAAGGGAAATAATGAAAAAATTTTTATTGTTATTTATAACAACGCTTTCTTTTGCTTCTATTATCGATACTTACAGATATGAGGGAATTAAACCGACAGTAAATGAACTTGAAAAAACAATCCAGTCTAAAAATTATTGGTTTAAAAGAATTAAAAATCTCAATGTGAGATATGGATATTATGAAAATGACTCTTTTATCTTGCTTTGTAATAAAACAACAAGAAACCTTAAAGTATTAAAATATCAAAACGGAAAAATTTCACAACTTGCCCAATATAATAATCTTATTGTAGGAAAACCAGGACAAAAACAAAAAGAAGGAGATTTAAAAACACCTATCGGGGTTTATTCATTAAAATACAAAATAGTACCAAAAAATACTTTCTATGGTCCTCTTGCTTTTGTAACATCTTATCCTAATCTTTATGACCAGCTTCATCACAGAGATGGACATGGTATATGGATACACGGTAAACCGCTTGATGGAAAAAGCCGACCGGATTTAAGTAAAGGATGTATTGTTTTAGATAATAATGATTTAAAAAAATTATCAAAAATAATTGATTATCAAAAAACAGTTCTTCAAATATATGAAAAACCTGTTTATGCATCAAAAGACGATATTGCTTCAATATTGGCTATGCTTTATAAATGGAGATATGCATGGAAAAAAAGTAATTTAAACAAATATATTTCATTTTACGACAAAGATTTCCACCGGGCAAACGGTTATAATTTAAAACAATTTATTGATTATAAAAAAAGGGTTTTTGCTAATAAAAAACATCAAAAAATAAAAATCTATTTTAAAGACATCAGAATTGTACCTTATCAAAATCCAAAAGATGAAAAAATTTACAGAGTTACATTTTATGAAGAATATTACTCTCCGGGATATACTTTTAAGGGTAATAAAGAAGTTTTTATTAAAAAATCTGCTGGTAAATTTAAAATTTTTATAGAAAAATAATCACCTAAAAATCTTTACCCCTTTTTTATTTATTTTCGATGAATTTATATCAGATTTAGTTCCATTTGTATCTCCTGTAATAACACCTTTTTTCTGTTCATTGTTTTTCCAAGTAATGCTAAAACAAAAATGCTGTGCACAACTGCTTCCTTTTGAAATATTATATTCTTTTGCAAAATGTGAATACCAAAGCTGAGAAGCATTTGTATCAATTATATGAATAACTGCAAATTTTACATTATCATCATTTCTTTTTATATGTAAATTTAAAGATTCATTTATATCATTAACCTCAACATCGACTGAATTAATTACATCCTCATCATTATATACATAATTTTTAGTAACCACGAAATTTGAAACATTTGCATCTTTTTGTTTATTATAGTTATTTAAATACCAATTTATTATTATCTCTTTTGTATTATTTGGAAGATAATTATCTGAGGAATTTTCATCATAAACAATAAATTCATGAGATATATTAAAATCATTTTTTGTGGTAATGATATCATTCATATTTATATATCCATAATAAAACAAACTGCTTCCGTTAATATCTTCATATGTATTATTAACATCGCTGTCATTTATTTCTACATTGCTTATGTTATATTCAAAAGGATTTTCAGGATTGGATAAATTCCTTTCAAAATTTACATAAATTTTTATAAATGCCGAGCCGTTATCATCAGTTGTAAAATTACCCTCTCCTACGCTGAAATTAATATCTTGATTTTTATAAATTTCAGATTCTGAATTTACATAATGAACTTTATAGATTACATCTTTTGATAAATTTTCATCATGTCTGAAAATATTAGGTGTTAAATTTACATCAATATCTTTTGCATAACATTTAGTATTGTAATTTTTAGTGGTTTCATTTTGTTCATTTTCAGCAGTAATATTCAAATCAATTAACGAATAAATATTTAAATTATTGTCAAGATAAGTAAAGTTTTCATCATAATTACTTATATTGACATCTGCTTTAAAATGATGAGGTATGAAAATTACTTTTTTGGTTACAGAAGTTATAAATCTTTGATTATCCGGTGTATCATCTTCATCTACTTTGGCAAACTCGCTTCCGTTTATCTCTTTTATCGTTATATTTAAATCCCCTACTTCATTATATACAAAAGTGGCATTCGTTTCACCGTTTTTAAACTTCTCTCCGTCAGTTATGTTTAATTCTCCATTATCACAGCCACTTTTTGTTATGTTATATTCAACTTTTACAGAATTGTCATCGGTATGAAGTGTTTCGTTATAATCTTTTGTAGAATTTCCTGTATTGTCCAAAGCTTTTATTGTTAAATTAAATTCACTTCCAGATTTTACTTTATCAGGAATGTTAGCGATATCAAATTTATCCGGTCTGATTGCAAAATCATCGGTTGAATT
>JALTBU010000123.1 GCA_027008345.1 Nautiliaceae bacterium
AAAAAGAGATACCTTTTATTTATGAAAAGAAAGTCGGAAGAATAGATTTATTATGCGAAGATGTTATAATTGATTATAAATCGGTAAGACCTCATGATGAGAGTAAATATATTAAACAGGTACTGGATTACCAAAAAGCTCTTGAAGAAATTACGGACAGAAAATTTAAAGGAAAAATCTTTTATGTGGATATTATGGAATTTAAGGAGGTTTAAATGTGTATGCAGACAAATTTTGGATGTAAAATAATTGACGGCAAAGTTGAAGATAAAAAGAAAAAAAATAAAAAAACAGTTAAAAAAGAGAATAAAAAAATAATTCACCAGTCAAAAGTAGATTTTGAATGAAACTGTTAGTATCGGCAATTGAACCAAGCGCTAATTTGCATTTAAAAGAAATTTTAAATAAATGGAAAATGGAAAATGAAAAATGGAAAATGGAAGGTGTGTTTGACAAATCACTTGGAGAGCCAATAATTGACAGCAATGAGTTTAATGTAATGGGATTTTTTGATGTATTGCCTAAGATTAAACTCGCAAAACAAACGATTGAAAAACTTGTTGATTTAAGCGGTGATGCAGATAAAATACTCCTTATCGATGCTCCTTCTTTTAACCTCAGGCTTGCAAAAGCGATAAAAGAGAAATATCCGAATAAAGAAATTATTTATTATATCCTGCCAAAAGTGTGGGCATGGAAAAAGGGCAGAGTCAAACAGGTCAATAAATATATTGACAAAAAAGCATATATTTTCCCTTTTGAGAGAAAATATTGGAGAGACGGTATTTATGTGGGAAATCCGCTTCTTGATGAAATAAAAAATTTTAGAGATGATAAACTTTACGGTAATGTGGCATTTTTACCGGGAAGCAGGAAGAGTGAGATAAAATCTTTGATGCCTGTCTTTAAGGAAATTGCAAAAAATATAAAAGAAAATAAAATTTTGGTTGTGCCTGAAATTTATAAAGAAAAAATTGATGAAATATACGGAGATGTTAAAGAATTTGATATAATTTTCAACACTCATGAGGCTTTAATTAAAAGCGATTTTGCATATATATGCTCCGGGACCGCAACGCTTGAAGCGGCAATAATCGGGACTCCTTTTGTTTTAATGTATAAGGCAAGGGAGATTGAATATCTTATTGCAAAGATGTTTGTTAAATTGAATTATGTCGGACTTGCCAATATTATATTTGAAAAAGAAGGTCTTGGAGAGTTTCACAAAGAATATTTGCAAAAATTTGATACAAATGTGCTTTTAAATGAATATAAAAATTCAGATTTAAAAGAATTTCAGAAAAAATCTGAAAAATTAAGAGAAATTTTAAAACACGGAAGTGCTGAAAATATAGTAAAAATAATAAAAGGAGAATTATGAAAGAACCAATGACAAAGCACGGTTATGAGAAATTAAGCAAAGAGCTTGAATATCTTAAAACCGTAGCAAGACCGGAAGTTGCAAAAGAAATTGACGCTGCAAGGGAACTTGGGGATTTAAAAGAAAATGCAGAATATCACGCGGCAAAAGAAAAACAATCACACATTGAAAGAAGAATATCTGAACTTAGCGATATTTTAAGCAGAGCCGTAGTAGTTGATCCTTCTCAGCATGCCCATAACAGAGTTGCTTTTGGAAGCACTGTATATCTTGTGGATTTGGATACTGATGAAGAAGTTAAATATACAATAGTTGGTGCGCCTGAGGCAGATCCGAGTAAAGGGCTTATTTCATACCATTCGCCTCTTGCAAAAGCTTTAATTGGAAAAGAAGTTGGAGATGAAGTTGAAGTAAATCTTCCAGGCGGGGAAAAAGCATATGAAATTGAAAAAATCTGTTATGAAGATATCTGTTTTAGTTAAGGTGCAAAAATGAAACTAAAAATTAAAAAATTAACACCTGATGCAATAATTCCTGCTTATCAAACCGAGCTTGCGGCCGGATTTGATTTGCACTCAATTGAAGATTATGTGCTTAAAAAAGGTGAGAGAAAACTTATAAAAACAGGCCTTGCTTTTGAGATAGAGCCTGGATTTGAAGTTCAGATAAGACCAAGAAGCGGTCTTGCTTTTAAACATGGAATAACAGTTTTAAACACACCGGGTACAATTGATGCTGATTACAGAGGTGAAATTATGGTGCTATTAATCAATCTTGGAGAAGAGGATTTTGAAATTAAAAAGGGTGAGAGAATTGCTCAGGCTGTAATTGCACCTGTAATTCAGGCTAAATTCGAAGAAGTTGATGAGCTTAGCGTTACAAAAAGAGGAAAAGGCGGGTTTGGAAGTACTGGTAAATGAGTGAATGGGTAGATGAGTGAATGGGTAGATGAGTGGATGAGTTGATTAGGAGAGAGGGAGAATGAAAAGTGAAGATTAAAAAATGGAGAGTAGTATGAAAAAAATAAAAACGGCAATAGTAGGGGCGACCGGATATACAGGACTTGAGCTTATAAAGATTTTGCTAAATCATCCCTATTTTGAAATAAATGAGCTTTATTCCACTGAGGGCGGAGGTGATATAAGTGATATTTATCCGTCTTTAAAAGGTGTTTTTGAAAAAGAGATTAAAAAAGCTGAAATTGAAGAAATAGCAAAAAATGATTTGGTGTTTTTAGCTGTCCCTCATAAAGCGGCGATGAGTTATGTAAGTGAGCTTATGAGAAAAGATATTAAAATAGTCGATTTTTCAGCTGATTACAGACTTAATCAAAAAAATTATGAAGATTATTACTGCCCTCACACAGACCCTGCAAACCTTGAAAATGCAGCTTACGGACTTCCTGAAATTTTCAGAGATTACATAAAAAACAAAAAACTTATAGCAAATCCCGGATGTTATCCGACAGCCACAATACTTGGGCTTTATCCGTTTTTAGATTATATTGAAAGTGATGTATTTGTAGATGCAAAAAGCGGAGTAAGCGGTGCCGGTAAAAAACTTAGCGAAACAACGCACTTTGTAACTGACAATGAAAACTTTTTTGCCTATAATCCCATAAAGCATCGTCATTCTGTTGAAATAGCTGAGAAAACAGGACTTAATATAACTTTTGTTCCTCAACTTTTACCAATTACAAGAGGTATGCAGATAAGCATATATGCAAAACTCAAAAAAGATATTGAACCGCTTGAAGTTTTAACTGAAACATACCAAAATGAAGAATTTATAAGAATTAAAAATTCTCCAGTTAGGATAAAAGATGTGGCAGGGACTCATTTTTGTGATATTTTTGCAATGAAAAATAATAATATGCTTTTTATAAACAGTGCAATTGATAATTTACTAAGAGGGGCTTCATCTCAGGCAGTTGCAAACGCAAATATTTTATTTGATTTGCCAGAAGGTCTTGGACTTCCTAAGATTGCATATGTACCTTAATGGGTAGATGAGTATATGAGTGAATGGGAAGATGCGTGGATGCGTAAATTGGCGGATGCGGAAAAGGGAATTTGTGTAGAAATTTTTGAATGTTATGATAAACAAAATTAAAAATTGACTAATAAATCAATAACTAAAGAGGAAAATTTGCATATTAAAAAAGTTTCTTTAAAAGAAGGTGCGGTTTTTATTGCCGATGTTCATTATAAAAAAGGTGATAAAAAATTTTTAAGTTTTTTAGAAAATCTTGATGAAAATCCTCCTTCTCAGCTTTTCTTGCTTGGTGATATTTTTCATCTACTTTTGCCGTTTGAATATTTAATAAACTATAATAAAGAAGCTGTAAATCTTATCAACTCAATTGCTAAAAAAACGGAAGTTTATTATGCTGTGGGAAATCACGATTTTTGGCTTGATGGTGTTTTTGAAAATGTAACAGTTTCAGATGCCTTTGTTGATGAAAAAAAATCAATTTTCATAACACACGGGGATTTAAACGAAAAAGATTTTTTTTACAGGATTTATCTTAAAATAATCAGAAATAAAAACTTCATAAGATTTTTAAATATTGTCTCTTTTAATTTTTTAAATAATTGGCTTTTTAAAAAAATCCTGCAAAAAAAAGTAAAATGTTTCAAAATTTCTTCATTTAAAACGAAAATAATTCAAAAAATTGCCGATATAAACTATAAGATGATAATTGAGGGTCATTATCATCAAAATGTTTTGTATAATATAAAAAATAAAACTTATATAAATTTAGGCGCATTTATATGCGATAGAAGTTATTATGTTTTTAGAGAGAATCTTTTAAAGGAAAAGAAATATGAATGACAAAACCTTAAAAGTTGGTTCTAACGAGCTGGAACTTGTAGATTTCAGATTATTTAAAAAAGAGCCGGACGGAAGTATATATGAGGGAATATACGGTATTAATGTCGCAAAAGTCAGAGAAATTATCAAAATGCCAAAACTTACAGAACTGCCGGGAAGTGAAGATTATATAGAAGGAATATTTGATTTAAGAGGTGTTGTCGTCCCTGTTGTTGATTTGGCTAAATGGATGGGTATTAAAGTTCCTGATGAGAGTGAGGCTCCTATTAAAAAAAGAGTAATAATAACTGAATTTAATAATATTTTAATTGGTTTTATAGTACATGATGCCAAGAGAATCAGAAGAATTTCATGGGCTGATATAGAACCCGCATCATTTAATGCATCGCAAGGACGTCTTGATAAAAGTAAAATAACTGGTATTACGAGAATAGAAGAAGGCGAAATACTACTTATTTTGGATTTAGAAAGCATAGTTGAAGAGATGGGATTTTTTGAATCTAATCTTGAAGTGAATGAAAACGAAATTGAAAAATTCAGCGGTATTGTATTGCTTGTAGATGATTCGCCGACGGCAAGAAGAATTGAAAAAGAAGCGCTTGAAAAAATGGGATTTGAAGTGATTGAAGCTAAAAACGGTGAAGAAGGACTCCAAAAATTATATGAATTGTATGCGGTTTATGGTGATAAAATAAAAGATAAAGTAAAACTGATACTCAGTGATATTGAAATGCCAAAAATGGACGGATATCATATGGCGGCAAAAATTCATGAAGATAAAAGATTTAACGGAATTCCTTTAATATTCAGCTCATCAATTTCAGATGCATTTAGTGATGTAAGAGGTGCAGAAGTAGGAGCAGAAGGATATCTTGTTAAATTTGACCCTCAAAAATTTTATACAAAAATTTCGGAAGTTGTTAAAGATCACAATAAAGGAATGATCAATGGATGATTTGAAAGAATTGTTAGAGGATTTTTTAATAGAAGCATTTGAAATGATTGAAGAGATGGACCAGGATTTGGTTGAGCTTGAAAATAATCCTGATGATTTGGAATTATTAAATAAAATATTCAGGGTTGCACATACAATAAAAGGAAGTGGGAGTTTTTTAAATTTTGACAAGCTGACTCATCTTACTCATCATATGGAAGCAGTACTTGATAAAGCAAGAAAAGGGGAGCTTAAAATAACACCTGAAATTATGGATGTTATACTTGAATCTGTTGATGCAATGAAAGCAATTTTGGAATATATAAGAGATAATGGGGATGATTCTTCCCCTGATGTCGAAATTGACTCTATTGTTAAAAAACTTGATGCTATAGTAAACGGAAATAATGGAGGTACTTCTGAAAAAGAAAATAAAGAAGAAAAACCAAAAACCGTAGGAGGAATAAATTTAGAAGATATTAATCCGGATAATCTTGATGAACTTGATTTGAGTTCATTATCTCCTGAGGAATTAGACCAAGTGCTTGATAAATTGGTAGATGATATGAATACATCTCCTGAAGAAGAGGGCGTCGAAGAAATTGAAGAAGTGGTTGAAGATAAACAAGAGGAAAAAGCAAAAGAAGAAAAAGAGACTAAAGAGTCTAAAAAAGAAGAAACAAATGTTCCAGCTCAACAAGAAACATCCACACAAATGACTAAAGAAAATCAAAAAAAAGAGCTTCAGAAAAAAATTGTAACTACCAAAGAACAGACTATCAGAGTTGATGTAAAAAGACTCGATCAGCTTATGAACCTCATTGGAGAGCTTGTGCTTGCAAAAAACAGGCTTATAAAGATTTATAATGATGTTGAAGAGAGGTATGAAGGAGAGAAATTTTTAGAAGAACTTAATCAGGTTGTTTCAAGTATTTCAATTGTAACTACTGATTTACAAATTGCCGTTATGAAAACAAGAATGCTTCCTATTGGAAAAGTATTTAATAAGTTTCCAAGACTTGTTAGGGATTTAGCCCGTGAACTTGGCAAAAAAGTAAAACTTATAATTGAGGGTGAAGATACAGAGCTTGATAAATCAATCATTGAAGAAATAGGAGACCCTCTTGTTCATATGATAAGAAATGCGATTGACCATGGAATAGAGCCACCAGAAGAGAGGATTAAAGCCGGTAAACCTGAGGAAGGTACAATATGGCTTAAAGCATATAATGAAGGAAATATGATTGTTATCGAAATCAAAGATGACGGTAAGGGAATGGATCCTGAAAAACTTAAACAAAAAGCAATTGAAAAAGGAATTATTACTCCTCAAGAGGCTGAAAATATGAGTGATAAAGAAGC
>JALTBU010000124.1 GCA_027008345.1 Nautiliaceae bacterium
GGAATTCTTCCGTTTTCTGCAATTAATAAAATAAAAAAAGCAATACCTGCTAAAATAAAACTTGCCGCATGATGTATTGGGAAATGGTTTGAAAGATTAAGCGCAGCACTTCCAAGACCTATACTTTTTGCCATAAGTGAAACTGCAAAAATTGTGAGTATCATAGCAGGTTCTACAAGGGCTGAAATAAATGCTTCGCGTGAGCTTCCAATTCCTCCAAAACTGCTTGCACTATCAAGCCCTAAAAGCATTAAGAAAAATGTTGAAAGACTGAGAAGTCCGGTAATCGTGAATGCATCCATAAATGAAATGTAAAAGCTTCCATGAAAAATTGGAGGTAGCAAAAAAATTACCACAACAATCGGAGCTAAAATTAAAAAAGGTGAAATTTTACTTATAATTGAAGCCTCTTTTGAATAAATAACTTCTTTTTTGATAAGTTTTGAAAAATCAATATATGGCTGAAATGGAGACAGAGGCTTTTTAAAAAGCATAAACATTTTAAAACTTTTAATAAGTCCAACTAAAAAAGGAGAAATTAAAAATATTAACATAACAGTTAAAATATAATTAATCATTTTTTATCTCCAATAATTAAAATTTTTATAAATATTGCCATTATCACAATTTCCAGCAGAATATTTCCCCATGTAATTTCATGGTAAAACACCCTAAAACTGAAAAGTACAAGTATCACTAAGTTAAATATTAAAACAACATATCTCTCTTTTTCAAAATGAGATAGTCTGTAAACAAACAGTGTTATTAAATTTGCAAGTTTTTTAGTGCCGTCATATAAAGATTTCTCAAAAAGAGGTTTTACATGTACTTCATACATTGAAGAAGAAAATTTTGTTTTATGACCGGCAAGTGTTTGGGTGTGTGTATGAACTTCCGGACGGTAAAGCCACGCAAAAAATCTTCTAATAGGTCCGGCAAATCCTGTGGCTGAATATTGGCTTTTTGCATTTGTGTTATATCCACACGCCCATGTGTGGTATATTCTTTCTTTAATATTTAATGATTTATAGTAAATTAATATCAAAGCACTTATAATTATCAAAGCGATTAACAGATAAATTGGGGATACGGCTCCATTATTTGAAATTGAATGCATTGTCCAAACACTAGGGAAAATTTTTGAATAGATATTTTCAATTGGAAGTGAAGAATTTATCAGTTTAATTATAAACGGTAAAAATAACATTAGTGAAACAACAACAATACCCATTAAAATTTGACCTATTTGCATTAGTTTATTTACTTCTTTTGCGTGTTTTGCGTTTGTGCTTCTGTGAAGCCCTAAAAATGTGATTCCAAAAGCTTTTACAAAGCATGCAATTGCAAGACCACCAGTTAGTGCAAGAGCAAAAATTGCAAATGGAAATGAGAGTTTAAGGGCTAAATTATCGATTCCATTTGAGCTTAGCATACTTTGGAAAATCATCCATTCACTCAAAAATCCGTTTGTAGGAGGAAGGGCTGATATTGAAATTGCAGAAATTAAAAACATAAAAGCTGTTATTGGCATATTTTTAATAAGTCCTCCGTATTTTTCAATATTTTTTGTATGTGTTTCATATAAAACACTTCCGGCACTCATAAATAAAAGCCCTTTAAAACTCATATGGTTAAAAGTGTGATATACACCTGCTATGAATGCAAAAGCTGAAATTGTAGGAAGATTTAGTGTCATAAATATCATACCCACACCAAAAGCAATAAGAATAATTCCTATATTTTCGACAGAATGATTTGCAAGAAGTGCTTTTATATCATGCTCACTAAGTGCATATAAAACACCTACTAAACTTGACATAGCACCTATTACTAAAATTATCACTCCCCATTCAATCGGCCAGGAATTAAAGATAAATAAAAATTTTAAAAATGCATAAATTGCAACTTTTAGCATAACTCCGCTCATAAGAGCTGA
>JALTBU010000125.1 GCA_027008345.1 Nautiliaceae bacterium
ATTTATAACTACACTCATTACAGGACTTAAAAGAAGTGATGATATTAATGAGGAATATGTATTTAAGGTAAAAGACTTCAAAGAGCTTACAAAATTAAAAAGAAAAGATTTGTATTGGGCTGTAAAAGAGGCTTTAAAAGAATTATTAGAAAAGCCTTTATATATACCTACTGATGATGGTTTCATTATGTGTAATTGGGTTAGTGGAGGTCATTATGTAGAAAATCAAGGTGAAGTAAGATTTATGATATATCCAAAATTAAGACCTTTTTTACTTGAAGCACAAAAGAAATTTTTAAAATATAGATTAGAGAATATCTTAAGTTTAAGAAGTAGTTACTCAATAAGGCTTTATGAAATACTAAAAGATTGGCTGGAACTGAATAAAAGATACGGAAATAAAGCTGAAAAAATAATAAAAGTAGATGAATTAAGACAGATTTTAGAGATACCAAAAAGTTATCAATATTCGAGCGGAATAAAAAAAAGAATTTTAGAAAAAGCAAAATCCGAGCTTGAAAAAAACACAGATATAATTTTTGATTACAAAGAGTTAAAAACAGGGCGGAAAGTTACGCACCTGCATTTTTTTATTAGAGAAAATCCGAAAAACGCACAGACTGATAATAGAATACAAGAGAATTATTTTAGTAATCGTAAAGCATTTGTAGCTTTACTTAGACAGAATTATAGCGGAAATAAAAAGTTTTTTGGATTTAAAAATATTGACGGAGTAAACTATTGGCTTGGGTTAGATAATAACGGCTTGGTGTATGGAACAGATGGAAAAGAGATAAAAGATTTTAACGCAGTAGAGAGTGCTACATTATACGACACTTGGTTAAAAATTGCACAGAATAGCACTTTATATCAAGAGCTTGTAAGTGATGGAACTTGCTTAAAACAATTAGCAGAAAACAACAAAGAACTTTGGCTTGAATTAAGAGAAGATATAATTAGACTTAAAGAAGAAGGGATAATATAATGTCGGCAGTCGTTTGGTATTATTATTGCTCTACTAACAAAAATAAAAAAGAAAAAGAGAAAGAAGAAATAATTAATAATCTTAGAAAAATTAGTAAAGAACGAACAGAACGAGCAAAAGAAAAAATACTAAATGCTATTACAGAATTAAAAAAGAACAACGAAGAAATAACTATTGGGAAAGTTGCAAGAATAGCAAATGTAAGTTATAACACTGCAAAAAAATATCTACCTTCCCTTTTAAATAAACAGGTATAGCACAACAACGAAGTGAAGCGACCGAAAAAAAGTTAAAGCGTGTGCGAAAGCACACGGGGGCGAAGCCCCGAACTTTAACTTTTTTGAGGGAATAGCGAAACATAGTTGGTGTGCTATACCTGACAAATTAATCATTTTCACTACACGTTAGTAACGATTTTTTGATATACTAACAAAAAAGCATTTTGATATAAAAAGAAGAAAAAATGGAATTTGATATTAATAAACATATAAAGGACCACGCTAACTTATACATTGAATTTGATAAACATAAAAGCACAGATTTGCATTTTAAGTTTAGTGTATTAGACTTATATTTCTTAGCAAATAAATACTCAAATATTGAAGAAAAACTAAAAGAAATTTTAGACAAATTATTAAAGCCTGCAACATACACTATTAGAGAAAAAAACGGATTTTATATAGACAAAAACGGCAATAAAAAACAAAAATATGCGAATAGAAACATAACAATAGATTTAAAAAAACATTTAACAGCACTTGCAATACACACACAAGGTTCAAAAGGCGAATACACGCAACCGCACATTCATTTTCTTATTAAGCAAAATGCGAGGCTTGGGATTAATTACTCTCTCTTAAAATATCATATAAGCAAAACATTAGAAAAATATAATCTAAAAGCTCATTTTGATGAAATAAATGATTATAAATATACCAACCTTGCTAAAAG
>JALTBU010000126.1 GCA_027008345.1 Nautiliaceae bacterium
TACGCCCTCGCACCCTTCGGGTGCGTTTTGCTCGTTTTTCGTCAATCAATTGCCGGCGTTTGTTGGCTATGCCTGAGTCCTTTTAAAAGGGTTGTATTCTGTTATCAGATTAAGCCCTCGTCTTTTAGATGCTTATACACAGTTGGACGGCTAACATTTGTATCTTTTGCAATTTTGTTTATATTAAAACTTCCATCTTTTTTTTTGTATTCATTTGCAAACATTCCTGTAACTAAACTTATAATTTTTTTATGAGTTTCTTCATACATTTTTTTAGCATTTGATAAAGCCCTTTCCCTTCGCGTCATCTCTAACTCCTCATCATTTTTTGTTTTTCTAACATAGTTCCAATTCCATACACCACTTTTATTTTCATTATAGTTCTCTTGTATCCAGTTATAGATACTTTTGGCTTTTGCTTTTATTGTGCTAAATTCTTTTGTTTTTCCTAAAACTTCGTTTCCGATTTCCCCAATTTTTTCTAAATATTCCCTCGTAAGAGCTTCTTTACCATTTGCCTTTACAAAATCATAGGCAATAAAACGCATATAGTCAAATAAAGCATCGTCAGTTGTTTTTTTCTCTCCAAGAGCTTTTGCAATTTTAAGGTTTTCAATTTTTTCCTCTTTTTTAGATACTTTACTATCTAAACTATCTAAAACTCTGCTAAAATCTTTCAAAGAGTAAATAACCTCCATTTGAAAATGACAATTAGTGTTCTCATCAATGATAAGCGGGTGTTTAATTCTTTCAATGTAGCCGATGTGAGATAGTTTAAGAAAAGTTTTTTCAAATCGTTTAATAATGTCTGCAAGAAATGCTTTTGCTTTTTCAGTTCCAAAAAATCCTTCAATAAAATACCCAATAAAAACACCATTTTTATTTCTTGGATAAATGATTAAATTAGGGATAGGTAGTTCAAGTTCGATAAATTCGTTGCCTTTTGCCCCAGCAATATAGAAAAAAATAAAGAAAAATTCTTTCTTTTTTAAAGAATAAAAAAATAATTTTTTGTCTTTTTTTCCAATTTTGTTATAATTATGCATACAAAATGCTTTCGTTTAGATTTATTCTACGCATAATTAAATCCTTTCAAATCAAAGCGTTGTTAGGTAGGGTTCGGCAAAACCCTACCTGTATTTTATCTAAATATGTAAAATCCTGTCAAGTGTGTTTTACATATTAAAAACACTTTTAATTATCCTTGTTTTTTTTTGTTTTTAAAAGTGTAAAATCCCTATTACTATAAGGGGTTTATACTGTTTATTGATGTAAAGCACCCGAAGGGTGCATTCCGATAGTGAGCGTAGTAGAACTACGCTTTTAAAAGAGAGAGATTTTTTAATTGAGAGAAACAAACTAAGTTCCGACTAACTTCCGTCTCCGTCCGTCAAGAGGGGATAGTCAAGTAAGATACGATAATCAGATGACTTTGTTAGTTAGTAGAGTTTCGTAGGTCCAAAAACGGCGGCGCGCGAAATTTTAAGCCCAATTTCCAATTTTATTTGATTTTAAATTTGGACCCTGTTTTGAGATTTTTATTATTTTTAAAATCAAATTTAAAATTTTTTAATTTTTCTTTATATTTTTTTTCTTCTAACTTTTTACTAAATCTTGTAATTCCTTTCGCAAATAACTTAACTGCGTTTGATATTCTTGTTCTAACTTCTGTAATTCTGTTTTGAATGTCTGTTCCAAGTTCTCTTTTAAGCTCTGTAATTGAGTTTTGAATGCGTTTTGCAAGTTCTTTATATATTCTAAATTTTGCGTATCGTTGAAATCCTTGTTTATTTCTTTGTATAGATTGTGCAATTCCTCTTTTAATTGTAAGTTCTCTTGATGCAGATAATTCAATTGTTGTTGCGTTTTCTTTTGCAATTCCAATAAGTTCTCTAACTCTTTTAAAATCTCTTTCATATTCTCTCCTTT
>JALTBU010000127.1 GCA_027008345.1 Nautiliaceae bacterium
ATCCTTTACATGTAGGACAAACACTCTCACTCATAATTTCACTTAAATCGTCATCTTTATACATATCAAGTGCAATTTGACGAAGTCCTGGCCATCTTTTTGAGATTTTATGTTTTCCATAAAAAAAAGTAATCTCATAAGCGGTGCCGTTAAGGATTGATTTTTTTTGATACTCTTCTAAATCATAAAAACTTTTATTCATATCAATATCAAGTTCACTGCATAATGCTTTAAAAAATTCCTGATAATATTTTTTGTTAAATCCCCAAATCAAAGGAATTGCACCTTTATTAAGAGGCTTATCTTTTATTACTTTTTCAATATCAAGTGTGTATGTTACACCAAGACCGTCACATTTTGGACACGCTCCTTTTGGTGAGTTGAATGAAAATGTTGTCGGCTCAAGTTCTTCAAAACTTACTTTACAGTCAAAACACGCATTATGTTCGCTGTAATGTATAAAATCTTTATCAAGTCCAAGCTCTTTTGCATTTAATATTTCAATTTCAACTTCCCCAAAGCTTTTATTTAAAGCCCTCTCAACCGCTTCTGCAATTCTACTTTTATTTTCTTCTTTTACTATAACTCTGTCAATGACTGCTTTAATTGTGTGTTTTTTTGTTTTTTTAAGTTCAATTTCTTCATCAAGTCTTATAATTGTGCCATTGATATAAGCTCTAATAATCCCATCACGCCTTAATTTTTCTATTAAATCGTGAAATTCTCCTTTTTTTTCTTTAATTAAAGGGGCATATATAATAATTTTAGCCCCCTCTGGTAATTTTAAAACTTCATTAATAATGTCCTGAGGAGTCATTTGGGTAATTTCTTTACCACACAGATGACAGTGCTGGATTCCTATCCTTGCATATAAAAGTCTTAAATAATCATATATTTCAGTAACAGTCCCGACAGTTGAGCGTGGATTTTTTGAAGTTGTTTTTTGGTCTATTGCAATTGCTGGAGTTAAGCCATCTATTTTATCAACTTCTGGTTTTCCAGTACGCTGCAAAAACTGCCTTGCATAAGAGCTTAGTGATTCAATGTATCTTCTTTGACCTTCCGCATAGAGTGTATCAAATGCCAAAGTACTTTTCCCACTCCCTGATAGACCTGTAAAAACTATAAGTTTATTTTTAGGAATTTCAAGATTAATATTTTTTAAATTGTTTTCCCTTGCACCTGTAATTTTTATTTTATCCAAATAAACTCCTTTAAATAAAGTTTAAAATTATATCAAATCTTTAAGGATATTTTAAGAAAGTTCAATAGACCATATTGCAAAAAAAAGCACAATCATTTCAGTAAGATATAATTTCCATATAGGCTGAGGTTTATAAAGCTCATCTTTGATTTCAATATATTCTGAATATGTAAGTGTAGAAAACATTCTTTTGATTACAGTATCAATATAATCATCCCTGTCATCTGTTTTTAGAGGTATGTAAATATGTCTGTAAATCATAAAAAGTTCAATCATTCCAAGAAAAATCAAAGGAATATCTACTTTTTCAAGTACGATAAACTCAGCGGCAACAATTTCAAATATATAAAAAATTACCACGGCTCCAAGCAATGGATAATGATTGCGTAAATAATAAAGCGCAAAAAGTTTGTCAGCGGAGGATTTTATATTGAATTTTTGCAGTGTATAAATCCTAAATCCAATTAGTAAAATTACAAAAATTTCCACTGCCAATTTATAATCCATAAGTTTCCTTAAAAATATAATTTATATATCATAGCAAAGAAAATAAAAATATACCAGGCAAGAAGTATTTTTTTGTGGTGTTTTGAATCTATTGTGTGATATAGTTTAACGCCAAAATATGTTCCTATAAGGCTTGCAAAACCTATTGTAAAACCTTCTAAATAATTTATATGACCTGCTATGCTTTGTGAAATAAATCC
>JALTBU010000128.1 GCA_027008345.1 Nautiliaceae bacterium
GATTTTAGCCAAATTTATATCGATTATAAAGGTAAAAATTATCCAAGAGGGTTAGTTTATAATAATTTAGCCGCAGGAATTGCAGTAAAAAAAGTTGATAATTATTCTTTAGCTTTTTTGAATAATAATAAAAAAGTCTCTTATACAATTTATATTTTAGACAATGGGAAAAAAATTCCGGGAATTTTTAAAGGTAAAGAAAATATTATTAAATATATCCCAAAATTTGCTAAAATAAAAAAAGGAGATTTAGTTATTACAAATGGCCTTGACGGACTTTTTTATGAAGGCGCAAAAGTAGGAATAATTAAAAGTATTGAAAATAAAAATCTATATAAAGAGGCAAAAATAAAGCTTTTTTACGATAGTAATTCACCAAATTATTTTTATGTGGTAAAAAAATTAAAAGGAGTAACAAATGGATACACAAAACATTGAAAACACACTAAAAAAAATGGGAATGGTTTTAGAAAAAATGGTTCAAAAAATAGATAATATTGATAAAAGAGTTGCTAAACTAGAAGAAAAACTTGGAGAAAACGAAAAAAAGTTCTCAAGCGGGGATTTGAAAACAACACCTCAACCACAAACACAAAACCCGCAGAATTCAACTTCAAAGAGTTCATTAAGTGGCTTTGGAAGTAGCTTTTTAGGCTCTTTAGGAGGTGCAATGGCAGGAATGGGACTTTATAATTTATTATTTAATCATTCTGTTAGTCCTAATGAATTTGGTCACGAAATGGGTATGGATGATAGCGAAATAAACGAAAATTTAACTCAAAATTTTGATGACATAGATTCAAAATTAGACGAACTTGATTCTAAAATAGATGAGCTTGATGAAAAACTTGATAATGAAGATTTTGTAGAAAATAATGATTTAGATTTTTCTGATACAGACACTTCTTATAATGACTTTGACAGCGGATTTGATGATTTTGATGATGTTTAATATTTAGATATAATTTTAATTACAAATTAATAAAAGGAGTAAAAAAATGAAAAAATTAGCATTAATTGCCGCTTCTGCACTTTTTGCAGTATCTGCAATGGCAGGGAATTTAAGAGATAATGTTGGATGTGGTCTTGGGACTACTCTTATTGGAGATAAAGGTGATAATTCAATTTTAATGCAAGTTTTAGCTGCAACAACAAATGGAACTTCAGGAAACCAAACATTTGGTATTTCTTCAGGAACATTAGGATGTAAAAAACCTACAAAAATAGCTTCAAATGATAAATTAAATAAATTTGTAGCCGATAATATGGATAAAATTGCTATGGACATTTCTGCAGGACATGGAAAAAGTTTAGATGCATTAGCAACTTTACTTAAAATACCTGCAAATAAAAGACCAGCATTTTATGCAAAATTAAAAACAAATTTTGATAAAATTTATTCTTCTAATTCTGTTGCATCAGCAGATGTTATAGATTCAATAGCGGAAAATATCTAATTTGAAAAAAATATTAGTCCTTTTAGGACTTTTTTATTTTTTAAATGCTTTTGATTATTCTTCAAAAGAGTGGTTAGTTTTACTTCATTATAAAAAAACTTTATTTGGTTATGAAAGTTTAATTGATGATAAAAAATTTTTTGTATCAAAAAATGGAAAATATTCTCCAAAAGATGAATTTTTAGCTTCAATTAAACTTATTAAAAAAAATCCTAAACAATTTGCCTGTAAATTTCCTCTTCGCTATGAAACATTAAACAATGCTTTACATTTAAGTACTTTTTCTATTAATCAATGCCCTAAATTGCAAAAATTCTTAAAAACTGTTAATCCTAATAGAGCAGTTATGGTTTTTGCTTCTGCTAATTTAAATTCACCTTCTTCTATGTTTGGACACACCCTAATCAGAATAGACACTCCTCAAAA
>JALTBU010000129.1 GCA_027008345.1 Nautiliaceae bacterium
CGCCATCTTCAAATGGAGGATTTACAAATAATTTTGTAAGAAGTGCCAATTTAAGATAAGGCTCGTCTGTAATCAAAGGTATAACACCTTTTGGTAATTTTGAGGCATCTTCTTCTCTTATCAAAACGGCACCGGCTTTTGTATCCTTTAAATACTTTTCATACTTTTTATTTTCTAAAAAACTTATTTCATTTTCATTTGCATCAGTTAAAGTGTTTATTCCTGTAATCTTTTTATCAACATCAGGACATTTAATTTCTAAATATTCACAAATCTCTTTTAAACTTTTCACTTTTAACTTTTCACTTTTCATTTATATTTACCTTTCTATTACACTGACTCCGCTTCTGACAATTTCAAGATTTTTATATTTAGCCATCATCGCTTTTAAAAAATTATCAATTCTATCAGGTCTGTCAACAACGCTTACTACTATATGTCTGTCATTTACATTGCTTATTTTTCCGTTATAACATCTCGCAATAGCATCAATATCAGCCAAGTTGTCTTTAACTTCTTTTAAAGGAAATTTGACCATTGCCATCTCTTTTTGAATAAAATCATCACTTTCAATAACTTTGTATACAGGTATGAGTTTATAAAGCTGTTTTACTATCTGCTCAAAAACTTTTGGATCACCTTCACTCATTATTGTCATTCTGCTAAATTCACTATTTGGAATCGGAGCAACAGTGAGTGATGTAATATTGTATCCTCTTGCTGCAAACATATTTACCACTCTTGCTAAGACTCCGTGTTCGTTTTCAACTATTACTGATATTACTCTTTTCATTTGTCTTCCTTAAATACAAGCATATTTTTAAGAGGGCTGTTTGGCGGAACCATAGGAAGAACATCTTCTCTTCTATCCACCTGTACATCTATAAATGCAACTTTTTTTGCTTCCATTGCATCTTTTAGGGCTTTTTCAAATTCCTCTTTTTTACTCACTCTGTATCCGATTCCACCCATACTCTCAGCCAATTTTACAAAATCAGGCTGTACATCACTAAGGTCAGTCTCACTTAATCTGTCTTCATAAAACATAGTCTGCCACTGTCTTACCATCCCGAGATAATTGTTGTTTAAAATTATATTAATTACAGGAAGTTTATATTTATACCCGGCAAGGGTTTCTTGAATATTCATTACAATACTTCCATCGCCTGTAAAATTAATTACGACTTTATCTTTTTTACCTTCTTTAACCCCAAGTGCTGCTGGAAATCCAAATCCCATTGTCCCAAGCCCACCGCTTGTAATAAGTTGTCTTGGATAAGTAAACGGATAAAACTGAGCCGCCCACATCTGATGTTGACCCACATCTGTAGTAATAACTGCATCTTCCGGTACAATCTGACCTGTGCGCTGAATTACCCACTGAGGTTTTATAACCTCATCACTATCGGCATATTTTAGAGGATAGAGCTCTTGATATCTATTTAGAATATCTCTCCATTCTTTATATCTTTCAGTATCAATTCCGTCAAAAAGTGTAGGCATCATCTCTTCAAGTACAAGTTTAACATCTCCAACAATCGGATATTTTGTTTCAACTACTTTTCCTATCTGGCTTGGGTCTATATCAATATGAACTATATCTGCATTTTTTGCAAATTCATCTATTTTACCGGTTACCCTGTCATCAAATCTCGCTCCAAGAGAAATAATTAAATCTGAATCATTCATTGCCATATTTGCAGCAAAAGTACCGTGCATTCCAACCATTCCATATAAATAAGGACAGTCATATCTTAAAACACCTCTTGCCATAAGTGTCTCAACTGCAGGGATTTTTGTATATTTTACGATTTCTCTTATAATATCACTTGCTCCGCTTAATACGCT
>JALTBU010000130.1 GCA_027008345.1 Nautiliaceae bacterium
CAATAGGTGAAAAATTGATTATTGAAATATTAGAAAGTGAAAGTATTAATGATTTTGATATGGTAAAAAAATTTATTGATAATATGAAAAAAAGAGGCGTTTCTATTGCAATAGATGATTTTGGAAGCGGTTATTCCAATTTTATAGTTATTTTAGATTTATCTCCTGATTATATAAAAATTGACTCTTCATTAATTCAAAATATTAATAATAAAAAATATTATGATATTGTAAATATGATAATTGATTTTGCTCATAGATACAAAATAAAAGTAATTGCCGAATATGTTGATTCACAAGATGTTTTTGAAAAACTTTTGTCAATGGGTATTGATGAATTTCAGGGATATTATTTCTGTGAGCCTCAACCTTTGGAAAATATTATAAAAAAAGATAAAATTTCATCTAAAAAAGGCAATAATGAAGATTGAAACAAAACTGGCAAAATTTACTAAGCCTTTGTATCTCGAAAGTGGCCGTATACTTGAACCTTGGCAGATAATATATGAAACATATGGAGAACTTAATGAAGACAAATCAAATGTCATTTTAATAACGCATGCTCTTTCAGGTTCTCATCATGCAGCAGGAATGTATGAAGGTGATAGGAAACCAGGATGGTGGGATGGACTTATTGGCGATGGTAAGGCAATTGATACTACAAAATATTTTGTGATAGCTACAAATGTAATAGGGAGCTGTTTTGGTTCAACCGGTCCTATGAGCCCTATTTATCCGGGAAGTGAGGAGAGATATAGACTAAAATTTCCTGTTATTACAATAAAAGATATGGTAAAAGCCCAAAAAATACTTCTTGATTCACTTGGAATTAAAAAACTAAAAGCTGTTATTGGCGGCAGTATGGGCGGTATGCAGGCATTAAGACTTGCTGTTGATTATCCGGGATTTTCAGAATATGTAATACCTATTGCCACGACTTATCAGACCAAACCATATGTGATTGCAATAAATAAAGCAATGATGGAAGCAATTCGTGCAGATTCGGATTTTAAAAACGGAAATTACGCTCCGGGGGCTCAGTTAAAAGGTTTGGCAGCTGCAAGGATGATTGGATATTTGAATTATATTTCACCTGCCACTTTTGAGAGAAAATTTGGAAGGGAATATGTAAAAACTGACGGTATGTTTGAACTTTTTGGAAGATTTCAGGTTGAATCATATCTTGAATACAATGGTGCAAATTTTCCAAAATGGTTTGATGCATTAAGTTATATATATCTTTTAAAAGCAATTTCTCTTTTTGATATAAGTAGAGGATTTAATTCATTAGAAGATGCTTTTAGACAAATAAGAGATAAAATGTTTTTAATAAGTTTTAGTGGTGATACCCTGTTTTTTCCTCAGGAGATGAGAGATATCAAAAAATATATGGATAAAACAGGAGGTAAATGTCAATATTTTGAAATTGATAGTGATTATGGACATGACAGTTTTTTGGTTGAAATTGATAAATTTGATTTTCTTATACGGAATATTTTAAAAGGAGACCTTGATGCAAGATTTTGAAAAAAAACTTGAAGAAGCTAAAAAGCTTCTTGAAAAATTAAATGACCCAGAAATCACTCTTTATGATGCTATGCAGTATTATAAAAAAGGTATAAAGCTTTTAGAAGAAGCATCAAAAATGATAGAAGAAGCAAAACTTGAATTTGAAGAAATAAAAGGTTCTAATTGAATATAGCGGTTATACAGACAGATAATTTGCCTTTTAACAAGGCAAAACTCAGTTTTTTAATACAAAGAGCAAAAAAAGAGGATGCAAAACTTATATTACTACCGGAATATGTATTAAACAGATTTTTTAAAGAACTTGAAAAAATGCCTGTAAGCTTTATTAAAGACCAGAGCAAACATCAGATGAAACTTTTAAAACAACTCTCAAAAGTCTATTCTGTGATAATTATTGCGCCTATTATAAAAATTGTAAAAAATAAAAAATATAAAACAATAGTAAAAGTAGATGGTGAAAAAGTAAAATATTATTATCAACAAGTATATATGCCTTATGAACATTGGAGAGAGGATAAATTTTTTGATGTTAATGAATCTAATCCCATGGTATTTACATTTGAGAATATAAAATTTGGAGTAATGTTTGGATTTGAGGCCCATATTGAAAAATTTTGGCAATTTTTTAATAAAAAAAACATTGAATGTATTTTAATTCCAAGTATTGGAGCATTTAATTCCCATAAAAGATGGCTTGATATACTGAAAACAAAAGCATTTTTAAATCATAAATATGTAATAAGGGCAAACAGAATCGGGAGCTTTGAAGATTGGGAATTTTACGGAAAAAGTTTTGGAATTGACCCTGAGGGGGAAATATTGAGCATCCTTGGGAACAAAGAGGAAATAGGTATATTTAATATATCAAAAGAGAAAGTAAAAGAAGCTAAAAAAGAGTGGAAATTTTTAGAACTTTCTAAATCACTCAAACACTTCTAAAATTTCATAAGCAGTATTTCTTTTTGCAGGGATTTCTCCTACATCTTTAATTAATCTTATCATTTCATCTTGATTCATTCTATTTTGCGCTCCCGCACTTCTTACCACATTTTCTTCCATCATAGTCGAGCCTAAATCATTTGCACCATATAAAAGAGCCATTTGTCCTATATAGCTACCTTGCGTTACCCATGAGCTTTGTATGTTTTTAAAGTTATCAAGAAAAAGTCTTGAAACCGCCAAGTATCTTAAATATCTGTTTGGAGAAGTTTTTGTTGTAACTATTCCTTCTTTCATAAGTGCAGTATTATATGGTTGAAAAGACCACATTATAAATGCCCTGAATCCTCCTGTTTCATCTTGTAATCTTCTGATTTTATCCCAGTGTTCGACGACTTCTTCTATTGTCTCAACAGTACCAAACATCATTGTAGCTGTTGTTTTCATACCTATTTGGTGAGCTGTTTTATGAATTTTAAGCCATTTATCTGAGCTTATTTTTTTAGGTGCTATAATATCCCTTACTCTATCACTTAGTATCTCTGCACCGGCTCCCGGAATTGAACTTAGCCCTTTTTCTTTAAGTCTTTCAAGTGTTTCTTTTATGCTTATTTTGCTTACTTTTGCAATATAATCAATCTCAGGTGCTGAAAAACCATGAATTGTAATTTGAGGGTATTTTTTATGAATATGCTCAACCAGATTTTCATAATAATCAATTTTTAAATTAGGATGGACTCCCCCTTGAAAAAGTATCTGTGTACCTCCTATTTCAAGAAGTTCTTCAATTTTTTTGTCGATTTCTTCAAAACTTAAAATATAAGCGTCTTTATCTTTTTTATGTCTGTAAAATGCACAGAATTTACAATCAACCCAACATACATTTGTATAATTTATATTTCTGTCTACTATAAAAGTCGTAATTTTTTCAGGGTGTAATTCTCTTTTTTTTTCAAGAGCCATTTTTCCAAGTGTTATCAGTTTTTCATTTTTTATTAAATTTATCGCATCTTCTTTGCTAAGTCTCAAATTTACTCCTTTTTTTTGTATAATACATTTCATAGATAATATCAAAAAAGGTGAAATTATGGAAGAATTAATTAATGATATTTCCCAAAAAACATTAGAAGAACTGAAAAAAGCCAAAAAACCTCCATATCCACTATATTACAAAGAAATTTTTAATTACATTGCATCAGATATGCATATTGTGGATCAGCTAAATCCAAAACTTTTGTGTGAAAATCCTACATTTGATGAAAAATTGGTAAGTATGACAAAAACTGCAATTGAAGATGTTCATCATAAAACAAAAATTATCAAGAATTCTTCCAAAGAAATAATAGAAGAAATACAAGAAGTAGATCCCGAAGATTTAAAATCAAATATAATTAAATTTTCAGCCTTTTTACTCCAAAATATTGAAGAAATGGAGCATAAAATAAAAGAACTTGAAAGTGAGCTTGATAAAGCTTATAAAGAGTTACTGATAGATCCATTGACAAAAGCATATAACAGAAAAGCACTTGAGAGGGATTTGATTGAAATATTGGAAAAAGGAAAAGAAAAAGATCTTGATTTGTGTATAGCAATGATAGATATTGATAATTTCAAAGTTATAAATGATACATATGGACATTTAGTTGGTGATTATATTTTGATAAAATTTGTACAGATTATGCGCTCACTTATAAGAAGCAGTGATAAAATTTATAGATACGGAGGAGATGAATTTATTATAATATTTAATAGATCTAATATATTAAATGCAAGAAAAAGTATTGAAAGAATTCTGAATAAAATAGTAAAAACAAAGCTAAAATATAAAGATTATATTATTAATCTTACTGTTTCTTCGGGAATAACATGTCACAAAAAAGGTGATGATGTGGATTCTATTTTAAACAGGGCTGATGAAGCGCTATATGAAGCAAAAGTTACAAAAAATACATTGAAAGTTAAATAATGAGTTTATTTGACGGTATAATTATAGCAATAACTCTTATTCTTGCTATTAAAGGTTTTTTTAATGGGTTTATAAAAGAAATTGCTGGACTTATTGGAATAATAGGGGGACTTTTTTTAGCTTCAAAATATTACCATGAAGCCGGAATTTATATTAATTCCAATCTTATAACAATAAAAAATCCCTCAGCAATTGATTTAGTCGGATTTATATCTGTTTTTTTAGGATTTTGGATTATAGCTGTTTTTGTAGGTTTTTTATTAGGGAAAATCTTAAAAATAAGCTCTCTTGGTATTTTTGATAAAATTCTTGGTATGTTATTTGCCGGGGCAAAATTTTTTATCCTTGTAAGTATTATTTTTGCACTTTTGTATAAAGTTGAATTTGTTAAAGAAAAAATCACCTCTTTTACAAAGAATTCATTTTTGTTTCCTGTAATGATTAAAATAGGGGATGAAATTATAAATTTAAAACCAGAGGACATTCAAAACAGTATTAAAAATGTTAAAATTCCAATTAAATAAGCAAAAGGAGATTGATGTTTTCTAACGAATATGTAAAACAGAGAATGGCAAAAGCCGAAAAATTAAAAGAAGTGGGTATAAATCCTTATGGGCATTATGCAAAAAGAAATACAAAAATTTCTGAATTTTTAGAAAAAAATAAAGATATTTACGAACTTGAAAATCAAAGAGATGAAAATAGAAAATTTACAGTTGCTGGAAGAGTTAAATTTTTAAGACTTATGGGTAAAGCTGCATTTTTTAAAATTGAAGATGAAAGTGGAATTTTACAGGTTTATATGAGTAAAAATGATTTAGGGGATAAATTTAATCTTCTTAAAAAAACTCTTGAAGTAGGTGATATTGTAGAAGTTGAAGGGTATCCTTTTGTTACAAAAACGGGGGAGCTTACAATTCACGCAAGTGATGTAAAAATCCTCACAAAAGCAATACATCCACTTCCTGAAAAATTCCATGGTCTTCAAGATGTTGAGACAAAATATCGTCAAAGATATCTTGATATGATAATGAATAAAGAAACAAGAGATAGATTTAAACTTAGAAGTCAAATAGTGTCACTTGTAAGGGAATTTTTCTTAAATAAAGGATTTTTAGAAGTTGAAACTCCAATGCTTCATACAATTGTAGGCGGTGCGAATGCAAGACCATTTATGACACATCATAATGCACTCGATATAGATATGAATCTTAGAATTGCACCGGAACTTTTCTTAAAAAGATTAATAGTGGGTGGATTTGAAGCAGTGTTTGAACTTAACAGGAATTTTAGAAATGAAGGAATTGACCATACTCACAATCCAGAGTTTACAATGATAGAATTTTACTGGGCTTATCATACTATGGAAGATTTGATGAAAATTACAAAAGAACTTTTTGACTTTTTATTTGAAAAACTAAATCTTCCAAAAAAATTGGAATATGGTGATATGCTAATAGATTTCAATGATTGGAGTGTAATTACATATAAAGAGGCATTAGTTAAAATAGGCGGAGTTCCGGAAGAAATTTTAGATGATGTAGAAAAAATGAAAAATTATTTAAAAGATGCAGGTGTTGAGGTTGAAGAACATATTGATTCAAAAGGAAAACTTTGGGCTGAACTTTTTGATGAATTTGTTGAAAGCAAACTCATTAATCCTACATTTGTGACAGAGTTTCCTATTGATATTTCACCTCTTGCAAGAAGAAGTGATGAAAATCCGGAATTTGCCGAAAGATTTGAACTTTTTATTGCAGGAAGAGAAATTGCAAACGGCT
>JALTBU010000131.1 GCA_027008345.1 Nautiliaceae bacterium
AGTTGAACTTAGTGAAGAAAATAAAAGACAGCTTTTTATTCCAAGAGGATTTGCTCATGGTTTTTTAGTATTAAGTGATGAGGCAATATTTACTTATAAAGTAGATAATTATTATGCCCCTGAATATGATAGAGGGATAAGATTTGATGATCCAGATATTGGAATAGATTGGAATTTCCCAAAAGAGGAAATTATAGTTTCAGACAAAGATAGAAATGCACCTTTGCTTAAAGATGCTGAAATATTTGAATATAAAAATTTATATGAGGATTTAAAATGAATATATTAATTACTGGAGCAAAAGGACAACTTGGGAGTGAAATAACAGTTTTATCTAAGGACTATTCATTTCATTTTTATTTTACTGATAAAGAAGAGCTTGATATTGCAAATAAAGAGAAATTAAAACACTTTATAAATGAAAATAAAATTGATTTAATAGTAAATTGTGCTGCATATACAGCTGTTGATAAAGCAGAGGAAGAAAAAGAACTTGCTGATTTGATAAATCATAAAGCTGTAAAATATTTAGCTGATATTTCTAAACAAAAAGATATTCCTTTAATTCATATATCAACAGATTATGTGTTTGATGGTAAAAATTATAGACCATATGAAGAAGATGATAAGACAAATCCTCAAAGTGTATATGGAATTACTAAATTAAAAGGCGAAGAAGCTTTTATAAAATCACAGGCAAAAGGAATAATTATAAGAACCTCTTGGGTTTATAGTAGTTTTGGAGCAAATTTTGTAAAAACAATGTTAAGACTTAAAGACAAAAAAGAGCTAAATGTTGTATTTGATCAAGTTGGAACTCCAACATATGCAAGAGATTTAGCAAAAGCTATTTTAGAGATAATAAATAGAAATTTTGAAAAATTAAAAAGTTTTAAAGCCGAAATTTTTCATTTTAGTAATGAAGGTGTATGTAGTTGGTATGATTTTGCAAAAGCAATATTTGAAATAAAAGGAATTGATATAAAAATAAATCCTATTGAAACAAAGGACTATCCAACACCAGCAAAAAGACCTCATTACAGTGTGTTAAATAAATCTAAAATTAAAAAAGAATTTTGTATAAAAATTCCTTATTGGAAAGAATCTTTAAAAGAATGTTTAAAGGAAATAAATGAATAAAACTATATTGATAACAGGTGGAGCAGGATTTATTGGGAGTAATTTTATACCTTATTTTTTGGAAAAATATCCTCAATATAATGTTGTTAATTTAGATGCTTTAACTTATGCAGGGAATTTAGATAATTTAAAAGAAGTGGAAAATAATCCAAGATATAAGTTTATAAAAGGAAATATTTGCAACAGAGAATTAATTGAATATATTTTTAACGAATATGACATAAGAGGAGTTATTCATTTTGCTGCTGAAAGCCATGTGGATAATTCAATTAAAAATCCTGGAGTATTTGTAGAAACAAATGTAAATGGGACTTATACATTAATAGATGTAGCGAAAAATTATTGGATGAAAGAGCCTTTTAAATATAAAGATGAATATAAAGGATGTAGATTTCATCATATATCTACTGATGAAGTATATGGGACTTTACCAGATGATCCAAATATACTTTTTACAGAAGAGACACCTTATGCACCAAATTCACCTTATTCAGCAAGTAAAGCAAGTTCTGATATGATAGTTAGAAGTTATCATCATACATATGGAATGAATACGATTATAACAAACTGCTCGAATAACTATGGACCAAAACAACACGATGAAAAACTTATTCCTACAATTATAAGAAATGCTTTAAATGAAAGTCCAATTCCAATATACGGAGATGGTAAAAATATAAGAGATTGGCTTTATGTATTAGA
>JALTBU010000132.1 GCA_027008345.1 Nautiliaceae bacterium
ATGCTCAGTTAATATTACCTCACGACTTATCCTTTCTTTGGGAATTTTAATTATGCCTTTTGCATTTATTCCTTTTTTTACATTTATGAGATAAAGGTAATACTTCAACTGATTTGTTCCGCTTTCTAAAGTTTTTGACGATTTTTTAATCTCTGCAATATAAGTCGTTTCATCTTTTTTTATAATCATATCCAACTGTGCCTCTAAATCAGCTATGTAAATTCTCTTCTTTTGCCTTTTAAAAGACTCATTGTCAATTAATCTTCCAATCTCTAAAAATTCATTGCTTTGGTCTGCGTTAAGCTGTCTCACCATCAACCAAGCTTGACGTTTGCAGATGTTATAAGCATTAAAGATGGACGGTGGATAAGTTTTTTGCGTCATGAGTAAAATTTACCTTCGACCATACCTAGAAAATTAAAGTATTGTTTCTAATTCTTTTAAATCCACACCCATTTTTGTCATAAAAGTCTCCCAAGTTTTCTAACGGAATTCTGGGGAAAATATCCAAATCAATAGCGTTTTTTATAAGTTCTATAGGAACAGAGATTATGTATTTTCTAAAGCTATTCTTTAGCCTAAGGTAGTTTTCAGTCTTTTTTTGGATATTCTTTTCTTCGATTACCTCTCTTTTAAAGGCTTGATAGATTCTTTTTGCCGTTTCATTAACTTCTATAAATAAGTCTCTATAATACGCCGCTTCCTCAATTAAAGTAAAATCTTTCGCTATACATTTTCTGTCTGAGTAAAAGTTTAAACTCTCTATGTCTTCTAAGATAGCTTTTGATTTTGCAAAGCTTTTGTTTTCTTTGATGAATTTATAATACTTGTCCGTTAAATTTTTATACTCATTCTCCATATAGCTTTCAGTTAGCAATTTCATTGATATATCTACAGCCGTACTTCCATATATCATTTTTGAGTAATCTTTCCCTATTTCTTCGTTGCAGAGTATATGAACCTCAACATGCCCAACTTTGTTTTTATTATTTCTATTGCATCTCCCAGCAACCTGAATAATGGAATCTACAGGTCCAATATCTCTTATAACCTTTTCAAAGTCTAAATCCACGCCAGCTTCTATAACTTGAGTAGATATTACAATAATTTTTTCTCCGTTATTTAGTTTACCCTTTATTTCCCTTATTCTTACCTTTCTTTGGGCAGGAACAATGTTTGTAGAAAGATAGCAAATTTCATATTTGCCTGAAAAATTTTCTCTAATTTTTTCAAAAAATAGAATGGATGTTTTTATTGTGTTAAAAACAATGAGATAAGAGTTTATATTACAATCAAAGGCTTGAATAAAATAGTTAAAAAAATCTTCAATGGTTTTTTTGGCTTCTATTTTTGGAATTATTTTTGTTCTCCTCAAAGTTGGTGAGGTAAAATATTTTATACTATTCTCAACAAGTTCCTCATATTCATTAAAAATCAGAGGTTTTGTTGCGGTTGAAAGGATTATTTTACAGTTAAATATTTCTGTGAGTTTCTTTAAAACAAATTCTATAGCTTTCCAGAGTTCAACATTTATAGACTGAATTTCGTCCAAAACAATAATTGAGCCTACAATGTTGTGAAATTTCTTTATGAAGCTGTTTTTAAAAGCTATTACAGAGTTAAGAAACTGAACAAAGGTTGTAACAATTATCTCTGAGTTCCAACTTTCGATTAATAATAGTGATTCTTGTAACGGTTTTTCTTCATTTTCATACGTATAATGTGTGTTAGACAGGTGGTGATGTTTTAGAAGGTATGCGTTTTTATTTTTTATGTATTCCTTTTGCAGTGAAACAAACAGAATTTCATCAAATATTTTATATGTTTGGTCTATAAT
>JALTBU010000133.1 GCA_027008345.1 Nautiliaceae bacterium
TGGATATCCTTCGCATTCACAATCTTCTAATTCTTCATCAAAATATCTTGCTAATTTCCACATGATATTTTGATGTTTCCCAAATGGACTTGGAGCCATAGCAAAAGGATAACCTTCTATAAGTTCCCAATCACCTTCCCATTTAACATAATCAGAATATTTATAAACCGGAGGATTAAAGCTCATTTTCTCTCCTAAATGTTTTCTATTTTGACCTTTAAAAAAGGATATTTATCAGTTTCTTTTAATATTATACCAAATGTGCCTTTTAGCTCAGGCAGTTTTTTTAATTCTTTAACTTCTCCGTCAACTTTAACTTTAAGAGATTTAATTTTATTTGCTATAACAAACTGATGAGAACATAAAATTTCATTACTTTTTACAACATTATAATCACTGCAAGCATAAACAACACTTCCGTCAAAACTCGGTAATTCATCAATTTCTTCTAAATAGTATTCATAACTTTTTTCTGTTTCAAGTATTTCTTCTAAGATTGGATCACTTGGTTCAAACCATTTAGGAAGTTTAATACCTTCTATTTTAAATCCCCCGTAATCTCTTAAAAGTGCTAAAAATCTTTTTATGTTTTCTACCTTTGGATGAAGATGAATATCTTTTCCTACTATTATAGTTCCTTTATCTAATTTTTCTAAATCAAATTCATCGAAATTACTTTCACTAAAAAGATACCCGTCATCCATTTCATCAAAATACTCTTTTACAATTTCAGGTACATTATTGTATGTAAAATGTTTGGCAATAAGTGCAATTACTGCTTCTTCAGCCATCGGCTCATATGCAATCGAATCCTTGTATTTCACAGGATGCAAAAACAAATCTGCTTCAATGTTTTTTAAAGGAAGGTTTCCTATTGATATTTTCATTATTTTTCCTTATACAGATTTTGAAAAGACTTTTTGGTTTTTCATTTTTTTAAAATATTCATCAAATGGTAATACTATATTTCTAATAAGCAAACTTCCTGTTTTATTTACTTTTATTTTATCATCATTTATTTCAACAAGCCCTTCATCTACAAACTCTTGAAGTTCATTAAGCTCATTTTTAAATTTTTCTTTAAAATTAATTCCAAATTTTTCTTCAAATCTTTTTATATCAAAACTGAAATTTGCCATCATTTCCATTATAATGTATTTTCTAATTTTATCTTCTTCATTCAAAATAACTCCTCTAAAAGTCGGAATTTTTCCTGCATCAACAGCAGCTTCATAATTTTTTAAATCTTTATAATTTTGAAAATATGCATCATCCGTTTCTGAAATAGATGTAAGACCAATTCCAATTAAATCAGCTCCCCCTTTTGTAGTATAGCCTTGGAAATTTCTGTGAAGCTCACCTTTTTCTATTGCTTTGAATAATTCATCTTCTGGCTTTGCAAAATGGTCCATTCCAACCATTTTATAACCGTTATTTTCAAAAAAGTCTATAACATATTTAAAAATTTTAAGTTTCTCTTCCGGACTTGGCAGGGTTGTCTCATCTATTTTTCTCATACCTTTTTTCATCCAAGGAACATGCGCATAATTAAATACAGCAAGTCTGTCAGGGTCAAGCTCTTTTACAAGTTCAAGCGTTTTTTTAAAACTTTCAAGCGTCTGATAAGGAAGCCCATAAATCAAATCAATATTAATAGAGTGAATTCCTGCTTCTCTTGCTATATCTACGGCTTTCTTAGTCAAATCAAACGGTTGAATCCTGTTTACCGCTTTTTGGGTTGCTTCATTAAAATCCTGTACTCCAAAACTAATTCTGTTTACTCCATATTTTTTCATAACATCCATATGCTCTTTGCTGAAATATCTTGG